>NZ_JBYCZV010000009.1:0-231852 GCF_057586415.1 Nocardioides sp. SRI_004 | reverse complement strand
GCGCTGCGGCATGCCGTTCGTGCCCACTCGACGGGGTCAGTCAGCACCCGGGACCGACCGGGCCATGCAGAGCCGGCTTGCCGCCAGGCGGACGCCACCATCCACCGGAGCCAACCGCGGCGCGGCAGCGCGGCGCCCCGCGCCGCAGGCGCGTCGATGCGCGCCCGCGGACCGAGCGGAGCGAGCGTCCGTGCGGTGCGCATCGACCGGCGACGCGCTCGCGCAATCCAACTCAGATGTCGTTGCCCATCTCGTCGTCCGTGAGCTCGACCTCGTTGTCGGTGTCGGGCGTGTCGTACTCGAGGTAGTGGATGGCGGCCTTGGGGTCGCCGTCGAAGCCGAGCTTGCCCTTCTCGAGGACGAGGACGCGGCTGCACATGCGCTCGACGGACGCCGGCGAGTGGCTGACGTAGACGAGGGTGCGGCCGGAGTCGCGGATCTCGAGCATCTTCTTCATGCACTTGCTGCGGAAGGGCTTGTCACCGACGGCGAGGACCTCGTCGGCGAGGAAGATGTCGGAGTCGACGTGGATGGCGACCGCGAAGCCGAGGCGGGCGCGCTGGCCGGACGAGTAGTGCCCGACGGGCGCCTCGAGGGTGCGGCCCAGGTCGGCGAAGGCGACGATGTCGTCGTACTTGCGCTTGAGCTCCTTCTCGCTCATGCCGAGGATCGCGGCGTTGAGGACGAGGTTCTCCGAGCCGCTCAGCTGCGGGTGGAAGCCGGCGCCGGTGGCGATCAGGCCGGCGATCCGGCCGCGGGTCAGCAGGGTGCCCTCGTCGGGGCGCATGACGCCGTTGATCAGCTTGAGCAGGGTGGACTTGCCGGAGCCATTGAGGCCCATCAGGCCGATCGACTCCCCCTCCTCGATCGTGAAGGAGACGTCCTCGATGGCGTTGAACTTGTCGCTGGTCTTGACCCCGCGCGCCTTGGCGACCGTGACCTCCTTGAAGGTCCGGTGGTAGCGCAGCGTGAACTCCTTGGTGATGTTCTCCGCGACGATCGAGACGGCCATGTCAGAGACGCTCCGGGATCTTGTTCTCGAGGCGGGTGAAGACCCACTGGGAGAAGGCGAGGATGACCAGGCACGCCAGGAGCGCGAGCACACCGTGGGTGATCAGGTGGTCGGGCATGATCTGGGTGCCCTCCGCCTTGAGCCTCGCGTGGTCGGCATCGGTCAGGGTCGGGTACCAGAACGCGCGCTGGAAGAGCACGACGGCGTCGGCCAGCGGGTTGAGCAGGTAGTACTCGGCGAAGCGCCCGAACCGGTCGTGGACGATCGCGTAGGGGTACATCATCGGCACGCCGAAGCGGACGAAGTTCGTCAGCACGTTGACGATATTGCCGAAGTCGCGGAAGAAGACGTTGGCGGCGCTGAAGAGCAGCGCGCCGGACAGGCCGATCGCCGCGATGATGAGCAGCGCGAGCAGGAGGCAGGCCACCCCGACGAGGTCGGGCGACCAGCCGCTGAAGAGGCAGGCCACCAGCAGGACGACGACCTGCGGGCCGACGTGGTAGAGCGAGACGAGCATCGTGGCGACCGGGAACATCTCCCGGGGCACGGCCATCTTCACCACCAGCGCCTTGTTGCGCATGATCGAGCGCGTCCCGGCGTTGAAGGTCTCGTTGAAGAAGTGGACGAGGATCAGCCCGGCGAACAGGTGGATCGGGAAGTTCGGGACGTCCTTGTGGAGCTGGAACAGCACCCCGATGACGAACCAGTAGATGAAGAACTGGGTCAGCGGGTTGATGTAGGACCAGAGCAGCCCCAGGAACGAGCCCTGGTAGCGCGCACTGATCTCCCGGCGCACCAGCAGCTTGAGGACGTAGCGCTGCTTGAAGACGGCGAACAGGCCGCTCTCGGGCGCGGGCGGACGGAGCGGGACCTCCTCGGCCGCCGTCGTGACGGCCTCACTCATCGGCACCGCCTTCGGTCCAGGGGGCGAAGGTCCTCTCCCACGCCTCCGGCGAGGTGATCTCGTCGAGGGCGTCGCGGTACTGGCGCGCGAGCTCGGGCCACTGCTTGGCGAAGCGGGCGTGCAGGTCGATCGTCCGCTTGAGCAGTGCGCGGTAGGTCTCCGGGTCGCGGCGGTAGAGCGCGGCCGACGTCCCGTCGTTCATCGAGACGATGGCGGAGTCGAAGCCGGCGAGGCGGTACCACTTGGCGTCGACCGCGGGGATCGCCGCCTCCGGGTTGGTCCGCGACAGCGCCCGCGGGGCCCGGAGCTGCCGCAGCGGCGCGAGACCGGCGCTGATCAGCTGCGACTTGCGGGTCGGGACCTCGGTGAGGTCCTTCTTGAGCGGCTTCTCCATCCGCGGCGGCGGGAGCGTGTCCACGTCGGCCACGAGCTGGGCGTCGCTGAACTCCTTGCGGGTCGCGTTCACCTCCGCGAGCCGGGTCGGGAGCATCTCGTGCAGCGCCTGCGGGCCGCGCAGCACGTCCTCCATCGCCTGGAGCCGCAGCTCGGCGGTGGAGTACTGCATCGCGACCAGGTGGGCGAGCTGGTTGTTGAAGACTTCGCGGATCACCCGGCCGCCGCGCGGGAAGGTCGAGTGCAGCAGGGCGGCGACGAGACGGTTGCGCAGGTGGAAGTACGACTGCCAGTCGAGCGCGTCGTTCTTGTCCGTCCACGGGACGTGCCACACCGCTGCACCCGGGAAGGTGACGGTCGGGAAGCCGTGGGCGCGGGCGCGCAGGCCGTACTCGGCGTCGTCCCACTTGATGAACAGCGGGAGCGACAGTCCGATCTCGTCGATGACCTGGCGCGGGATCAGGCAGGAGAACCAGCCGTTGAAGTCGACGTCGACGCGCTTGTGCAGCCACCGCGCGGAGCGGATGTTGCGGGTGCCGAAGTCCCACTGCATGTAGCCGTCCTCGGGCGTCTTCCACCAGAAGCGCCACGGGTGGACGATCTCGCCGAAGCTGTGCAGGCGGGAGCGGGAGTAGAGGCTGAACATGTGCGCGCCCACGATCGTGGGACGGCGGGCGAGGTCGCCGAAGGTGACCTGCCGGATGATGCCCTCGGGCTCGCAGACGACGTCGTCGTCCATCATCAGCGCGTACGTCGCGGTGCCCTTGCGCAGCGACTCGAGCTGGCCGCGGGCGTAGCCGCCGGAGCCGCCGAGGTTGCCCTGCTTGACGATCCGCAGCTTGTCGCCGAGCGCCTTCTCGACGTCGGGGAACAGCTCGGCGTCCTCGACCAGCTGGGTGCCCTGCTCCATCACGAAGACGGTGTCGAGGTAGGGCGCCAGGTCCTCGTCGGCGAACTGCAGGAGCAGCTCGGAGCAGAACTCCGGGCGGTTCATGGTGGTGATCGCGACGTCGACCGAGCCGTGGGCGGCGCGGTCCGCCGGGACCTCGGCGGTCCACTCGGCGGAGACCACGACCGGCTGCTCGCCGGCGAGCACGTCGTACCAGTACCAGCCGCCGTCGATGAAGGGCTTGAGGCTGAGGTCGAACACGAACGCCTCGGTGCCGCTCCCGGTCGACTCGGCGGACTCGACGCGCTGGCTGTTGCCGTTTGCGAGGGACTTGTTGACGACGACCGTCGCGCCGGCACCCTCGACGGTCACGGTGAGCCGGACCTGGTCGACGATCGTCCAGCGCCGCCAGTAGCTGGCCGGGAAGGCGTTGAAGTACGACGCCAGGCTCACCGTCTGGCCGGCGTCGACCCGCAGCCGGGTCCGGTCCAGGACCTGCTCGGGACGCAGCTTCTCGCCGCCGACGGTGGCCTGCCGGATCTTGGTGTTGTTGAGGTCCTTGGCCGCACGGCTGCCGCCGACGACGTACTTGTCCTCGTCGAGGTCGGGCTCGGCGAGGTCGACGTAGAGCGCGAAGACCTCGGAGTCGCGGTCGAGCGGGAGGATCTGGCGCTGCAGCAGGCGGGTCACGGTGCCGCCGGTGGGCTCGCTCATGCGTCCACCCCGCCGCTCTTGAGCTCCGCGCCGTCGGCGAAGTGGGGCCGCAGCGTGTTGTCGTACATCGACAGCGCCGAGGCGATGGCCATGTGCATGTCGAGGTACTTGTAGGTGCCGAGGCGGCCGCCGAAGAGCACCATCGGCTCGCGCTCGGCGAGGTCGCGGTACTTCAGCAGCTTCTCGCGGTCCTCGGCCGTGTTGACCGGGTAGTACGGCTCGTCGGTCTCCTCGGCGAAGCGGCTGTACTCCCGCACGATGACGGTCTTGCCCTCGGGGTAGCTGCGCTCGGGGTGGAAGTGCTTGAACTCGTGGATCCGGGTGAAGTCGACGTCCGGGTCGGGGTAGTTCATCACCGAGCAGCCCTGGAAGTCGTCGACGTCGAGCACCTCGGGCACCAGGTCGACGGTGCGCCACGAAAGGCGGCCCTCGCTGTTGTGGAAGTACTCGTCGACCGGGCCGGTGTAGACGATCGGGACCTTGCCCTTGTAGCGATCGGCGACGCCGTCGGCGAGGAAGTCGGTGTCGAGGACCACCTGGATGTTCGGGTGGTCGGCCATCCTGGCCAGCCAGGCGGCGTACCCGTCGACGGGCAGGCCCTCGTACTTGTCGTTGAAGTAGCGGTTGTCGTAGTTGTAGCGCACCGGGAGCCGGCTGATGATGTCGGCCGACAGCTCCTCCGGCGAGGTCTGCCACTGCTTGGCGGTGTAGTGCGCGATGAACGCCTCGTAGAGCGGGCGGCCGATGAGGGAGATGCCCTTCTCGACGAAGTTCTCCGGCTCCTTGTCCCCCAGCTCGCTGGCCTGCTCCTTGATCAGCGCCCGCGCCTCGGCCGGCGTGTACGCCGCATCGAAGAACTGGTTGATCGTGCCGAGGTTGATCGGCAGCGGGTAGACCTGCTGGTTGTGCGTCGAGTAGACGCGGTGCTGGTAGCCGGTGAAGGCGGTGAACCGGTTGACGTACTCCCAGACCCGCTCGTTGCTGGTGTGGAAGAGGTGCGCGCCGTACTTGTGCACCTCGATCCCCGTCTCCGGCTCGGGCTCGCTGTAGGCGTTGCCACCGAGGTGGGAGCGGCGCTCGATGACGAGCACCCGGAGCCCGAGGTCGTTGGCGCAGCGCTCGGCGATGGTCAGGCCGAAGAAGCCGGAACCGACGACGACCAGATCGGGCAGATCGGGCAGGTCGGGGAGGTCCGGGTTCGACGAGGTGAGGGTCACGGAGGGTGAGTTTACGGACGAGTTCCCCGCCGGACACATCTGACGCGCGTCCCCCGAACGGGGACGTGACGAATATCCTGTTCTGGTGAATGACCACCAGACGGGACGTCGGGGGGCTCCCTCGTTCGCGCTGGCGTGGGTGGCGGGCCTCGGTCTCGCCACGCTGACCGTCGTGTTCTCCCTGCTCGAGGACATCCCGGTGCAGGACCCCGACAGCCTGATCCCCGGCTACATCCGCTTCCCGGCCATCGTCCTGGGCGCGATCGCGATCGACGTCGTACCACGGATGCTGGCGGCCGCCGGCCGCCCCGGCGGCGGCTGGCTGCGCCGGTTCGGCAGTGCCGGCCGGCGGGTGATGCGCGAGCGCTGGCCGCTGACGCACTGGAGGTTCGCGCTCAACGGCGTGGCCGCGTGGTACCTCTGCTACGCCGCCTTCCGCAACGTGAAGAGCATGGCCCCGTTCGTCCACGAGAAGATCTACGACGAGCCGCTGGCCGACGTCGACCGGTTCCTCTTCGCCGGGCACGACCCGGCCGCGACGCTCCACGCCTGGTTCGGCACCGGGGTGGCCGCGCACTTCTTCTCCGCCGTCTACATCGTCTGGATCGCGCTGGTCCCGGTCACGATCGCGATCGCGCTGGTGTGGACCCGGCACACCCGGGCCGGCGAGTGGTTCGTCACCGCGGTCGCCGTGGACTGGGCGCTCGGCGCGGTCCTGTACGTCGTGCTGCCGACCGTCGGCCCCATCTACTCCGACCCCGGCACCTTCGCCGCGCTGCCGGAGACCTATGTCAGCCGCCTGCAGGAGAGCATGTGGTCGGACCGGGTGGCCACCATGGCCGACCCGGCGACGGCGGGCCTGCAGACCATCGCGGCGTTCGCGTCCCTGCACGTCGGGATCATGGTGACCATCTGCCTGGTCGTGCACCTCGTGGGTCTGCACCGCTGGGTCCGGATCGCGTCCTGGACCTTCCTGGCGCTGACCGTGCTGGCGACGGTCTACCTCGGCTGGCACTTCTTCGTCGACGTGATCGCCGGCGCCGCGCTGGGCGCCTTCGCGGTGTGGATCGCCGGCATCGCGACGGGCAACCGGATCGGCTGGCGGGCCCGGCTCGTGCCGGAGCGGATCAACGTGGCGACGCCGGTGGGAGGGCCCGCATCCGCCGGGCATCCCGAAGCGCTCGCGTCACGTTCCGCGCCTCTGCCCGACCACCCCGCAGCGGACTGAGCAGGACCACCACGAGGGCGACCAGCCACGGCTTGAGCCGGACCAGCACGTTCTCGCCGTACCGGAAGTGCACGACGAAGAGGTTGCGGTACATGTAGTAGCCCTTCCAGCCGGCCAGGTCGTGCTGCTGGTCGAAGGAGAGCTGGCGGACGAGCACGGCGTCGCGCACCGCGCGGATCGGGAAGCCGGCGCGACGGGCGCGGATCGCGAAGTCCACGTCGTCGTAGAAGATGAAGTACGACGGGTCGGGCAGCCCGATCCGCTCGACGACCTCACGGCGGACGAGGAAGCCCTCGAAGGCGACGTTCTCGACCTCGACGGTCGCGGGCATGTCCGCGCGGGTGGCCCAGGTCGAGTCGATGCTGGCCGTCTTCGGCCGGATCGCGAGCGGGTTGCGCAGGTCGAAGCGGACGGCGGACTTCTCCACGAGCGCGCCGGTGAGGTCCTCGCGGACCGCGATCAGGCAGGAGCCGTCGGCCTCGAGCAGCCGGGTGAGGCAGTCGGGGGCCGGGACGACGTCGTCGTCCATCAGCCACATCACGTCGAAGCCCTTGTCGTAGGCGGTCTTCAGCCCGAGGTGGAAGCCACCGGCACCGCCGAGGTTCTCCGTCGTGTGGATCGCCACCAGTCCGGGCAGCGTGCTGCGCTCGAGCACCTCGCGGGTGTGGTCGGTGCTGGCGTTGTTGACGACGAACACCGCGTCGGGCGCCCGGTCCAGGCCGCCGAGGCCCGCGAGCATCCGCTCGAGGAGGTCGGCGCGGTTGAACGTGACGACGACGACCGCGACCTGCTCGGCACTCATCGCAGGTACCTCCGGTGCCCGCTGAAGTCGCCCCGCAGCCCGGCCGCCGCCGCTCGCGCGCTCAGCGGGATCCGCGCCGGCTGCGGCTTCGTGAACAGGTAGAACCACACCGTCTTCAGCCAGAAGAGCAGCACGTGCACCCAGCCTCGGTAGGCCCGCAGGTTGAGGGTGTTGTTGCGCGCCATGCAGTAGTGCTTGAGGTCGCTGGGCGTGTGGTTGTACGTCGTCCGCCCGAACATCATCGGCGTCCCGAGGTCGTCGGTGGCCGGGTGCAGGAAGTGGGCGTCGACGACGGTCGCGATCCGGGCGCCGGCCCGCTCCGCGCGCCAGAGGTACTCGACGTCGTCGCCCCAGATGAAGAACTCCTCGCGCGGCAGCCCGATCCGCTCCACGAGGTCGCGGGTCACCAGCACGCCGTTGAACGGGATCACGACGTCGTCGATCAGCCCGTCGCGGGCGGCGGCCTCGACGGCGGCCATCTCGTGCACGACGCGGGTCCCGCCGGGCAGCCGGATCGGGAAGCACAGCCGCGACGGGTCCTGCTCGGCCAGCACGGCCGGCCCGCAGAACTCCAGGCCGTCGCGCTCCTGCCGCTCCAGCAGGAGCTCGAGGCAGTCGGGCGCCGGCAGGCCGTCGTCGTCCATCAGCCAGACCAGGTCGGCGCCCTCGCGCACGGCCCAGCCGAGTCCGTGGTGGAAGCCGCCCGCGCCACCGGTGTTGGTCGCGAGCGTCTCGTGCCGCACCAGGTCCTCGTCGAGACCGGCGAGCCACTCCCCCGTGCCGTCCGTCGAGGCGTTGTCGACCACCAGGATCCGCTCGAGGCCCGGGGTGGCGAGCAGCCGCGGCACGAGGCGCTGCAGCATCGCCAACCGGTTGAAGGTCACGACGACTGCCTGCACACGCACGGAGCAGACCCTACTGGCCGGAGCGCTCCCAGCCGGACTTCAGGACTCGTCGGGCAACTCGGTCAGCAATGCGTCCGGGTCGAGCCGCGGCGGCACGCTCGCCAGGGCCAGCTGGACGAGGGCCGTGCGGGCCTTGACCTCGACCGCGCGGCGCACCCGACCCTTGTCCTCCCCCAGCAGGCCGGCGACGACGTCGGCGACCACCTTGTCGTCGTACGACGGCCGGGTGCCGGGCTCGACGTCGATGTCGGGCAGGGCGACGAGGACCGGCAGGACCTGGTCGCCGAGCGCGTCGAGCATCTGGAAGCGGGCGTAGCGGTCCATCTCGGCCCACGCGGTCTCGACGTCGACGCCCTTGCGGCGCAGCTTGCGGTCGGAGGCCAGGAAGTGCTTCGCCGTCCCGGTCAGGGCCGCCGTCAGCTCGTGCTCGGTGAAGCGCATGGGCCCAGTCTCCTGTCTGCCGGAGGCGCGGGCATAGTCGGTGGTCATGGTGCGTGCATCGCAAGGCGGCTGTGTGACGCCAGACCGGGCGTCTTGCGAGCACGGCCAACGCAGCGAGGTGCGTGCCAGGGCCGCCGAATGGGACTGTGCATCCGGCAGACAGGAGGCGGGTCTCTCCGATGCGGTCCCGGCGGCGGCCATGGCCTAGCGTGGAGGTGTGGACACCGCCGCCGTGCTGACCCTCCTCCAGGACGTCGCCGCGGAGGTGATCAACCCCCGCTTCCGCGCCCTCGCCGACGAGCAGGTGTCGGAGAAGAACCCCGGTGACCTGGTCACGGTCGCGGACCACGAGTCCGAGGCGCTCATCACCGCCGCCCTCAACGCGGCCTACCCGGACGCCGTCGTGCTCGGCGAGGAGGCGATGGCGGCCGACGCATCGCTGCTCGACGCCTTCGCGGCCGCCGACCACGGCTTCACGGTCGACCCCGTCGACGGCACCAAGAACTTCGTCAACGGCTCGCCGGACCACGCCGTGATGGTGTCGGAGGTGGTCGCCGGCGAGATCACCCGCGGCTGGATCTGGCAGCCGCAGCACGAGAACGCCTATGTCGCCGAGCGCGGCGCCGGCGCCTGGCTCAACGGCGAGCGGCTCAACGTCACGACCGGCACCGGCGCGCCCTTCCGCACCGCGCGGCGGCAGTGGGTCGGCCGCGGCCTCGGCGACCTCGGCACCCTGGAGCTGACCTGGGCCTGCTGCGGCGTCGACTACCCGCACCTGATCGCCGGTGACGCGGCTGCCCTCGTCTACAGCCGCAGCATGCCGTGGGACCACCTGCCCGGCGCGCTCATCCTCACCGAGGCCGGTGGCGCCATCGGACGCCACGACGGCGGACCGCTGGTGCCCCAGCGCCTCGAGGGCGGAATCGTCGCGGCCCCCGACAAGGCGACGTACGACGCCGCGGTGGCCGCGCTCCCCGTCTGAACGCTCCTGTCCGACCGGGCCCCGTCCAACCGGCCCCAGTCCGGCCGGATCAGCAGGCGGCCGCGACGTCGTCGGTCTCGTTGGCGACGTACCCGTCGTTGCGCGAGCCGAGCGAGCCGCCCGTGACCTTGCCCTCGCCCTTCTTCTTGCGGCCCGGGGTGGGCTTCGCGTCGCCCTCGGAGCGGTCGATGGCCTTGCGAACCATCGCGCGGACCTTGTCGAGGTCAGGGTGCGCGGTGTTGACCTGCGGCGGCACGAGCGAGACGGTCGCGACCTTCTCGTCGCGGGCGCGCAGGGCCAGCTGGGCGAAGTCGGCGAGCGCTCCGCCGGGCACGTCCGTCCTGATCATCGCGCTCGACGCCTTGGCGATCTCCTGGAAGTTCGTGAGCGCCTGCTTCGGGCTGACCTGCGTGAGCAGCGCCGTCATCACGCACTTCTGGCGCGCCATGCGCGAGTAGTCGTCGCTGCCCTCGCGGGAGCGCGCGAACCACAGGGCCTGGTAGCCGTTGAGCTTGCGCTTGCCGGGCTCGATGTAGCCGGTCACGTCCTCGCCCAGGCCGCCGACCGGGATCCGCTCGCGGACGTTGAGGGTGACGCCGCCGAAGGCGTCGACGAGGCGGCGGAAGCCCTTCATGTTGACCATCACCCAGTAGTTCATCTCGAGGCCGGTGATGCCCTCGATGGCCATCACGGTGGCGTCGATGCCCGGGGTGTCGGAGTCGAAGAGGTCGGTGTGGTCCTCGGCCCAGGTGCTGACGCCGTTGAGGTAGCACCCGTCGCAGTCGAAGCCCTTCGGGAACTGCTCGTCCATCACCGAGCCCTCGCGGAACTTGAAGTTCTGCATGTTGCGCGGGAGGCCGATCATGACGGTCTTGCCGGACGTCGCGTCGATCGAGGCGATCGTCATCGAGTCCGGTCGCAGGCCCCAGCGGTCGGCACCGGAGTCGCCGCCGAGGAGCAGCACGTTGAAGCGGCCGTCGTGGGCAGCACCGATCTCGCCGTCGACGAACATGGTGAGCCAGTCCCGCTGCACGGCGGCGAGGTGGGCGCCGAACAGCATGGTGCCGGCGACGGAGAAGCAGAGCACGCCGTTGACGCCGACGACCGCCCGGCGGTGCTGCATCCGCAGGCTCAGCGGCTGGCCGATCCGCCAGGCGTCGACGAACAGCGCCGCCCACGCGATGGCTCCGCCGATGAGGTAGAGGCGCAGGAGCAGCAGGAAGGTCGGGTTGAGCGCGAGGGTCAGCGCGTAGGACCGGTCGAGCAGCAGGCGGATCCCGAGGAAGGCGAGCACCGCGAGGGTCGCGAGCCAGACCCGGACGGCGATCCGGCCGACCTGCCGGTTGCCCGCCACGAGCTGTGCCGAGCCGGGGACGACGAGGGTGAAGGCCATGAGGGTCAGGGCGCGGCGGAAGCGCACGCGGGCGGCCCGCTCGGCCACGACCATCCGATCCCCAGACACCCGCCCAGTATCACCAGTCACACGCGTCCCACCGGTGCCGACGCGCCGTCGCGCGCCGGGCGGAGCGCTCAGGCGGCCGTCGACACGGCGCCGAGCCGGGCGATCTCGTCGGCCGAGGCGTTCGCGCCCGTGCACATCACGGCGACCGGGCCGGGCCGCCCCGACCGGTCCGGACTCCGGGGGACGAGAAGGCCGGCCAGGGCGGCGGCTCCGGCACCCTCGGCGAGGGTGTGCGCCCGCGTCGCCAGGAGGCGGGCGGCGTGGTCGATCTGGTCGTCGGCCACGAGCACGAAGTCGTCGAGCCGGCCGCGCAGTACCCGCTGGGGCAGGGGGTACCCCGTGGTCGTGGCGAGCCCCGAGGCCCGCGTGGTGGCGGGCGCGGTCTCGATGGTGCCGCTGCGCCACGACCTCCAGCCGGCGGGCGCCGCCTCCGACTGGACGCCGATCACGCGGGTGCCGGGCGCCAGGGCGTCCCGCACGAGGCAGGCGCCGGCCGCGCCCGTGCCGCTGCCGATCGGGACGTAGACCGCGGCCAGGCCGCTCGGCAGGACGGCGGCCTGCCGGAACAGCTCGAGGTACGCCGTCGCGTGGCCGAGCACGATCCGCCGGTCCGTCGGGCAGATGAAGGAGGCGCCCGAGGCGGCCGCCAGCTCGCGAGCCGCGGCAGCGGACTCCCCGAGGGTGTCGCCGCGGACCAGGACCTCGGCCCCCAGCGCCGCGACTGCGTCCCGCTTGACCGCAGGGGCGGAGGACGGCATCACGATCGTGGCGCGCACGCCGGCCAGCCGGGCGCCGTACGCAACGGACTGGGCGTGGTTGCCGGTCGAGCAGGTGACCAGGCCGTGCTCCTGCTCGGCGGCGGAGAGCGTCGCGGCGAGGTGGACGCCGCCGCGGACCTTGAAGGAGCCGGTCGGCAGGACGTGCTCGTGCTTGACGAGCACCTCGGCGCCGACCGCGCTGTCGAGGAGCGGGTGGGACTGCAGGGGCGTGGCCGGGAGCTCGCGAGCGACCACCTCGGCGGCCCGCAGCACCTCGTCGAAGGTCGGGTCGTCGGGGAGGGATGCGCTGCGCTGCTCGGCCATGGCTCCATGGTCCCGGTCCGGGCATTCATCGGTCCAATAGTTCTTGTCGCAACCATCCATCGACGACATCGATCGATAGAGTGCCGTCATGATCGACCTGCGCCGCCTCGAGGCCCTCGTCGCCGTCCACCGGACCGGCTCGGTCTCCGCCGCGGCCGCCGAGCTGCACTACGGCCAGCCGACCATCTCCCACCACCTGCGCCGGCTGGAGGCCGAGACGGGCGCGGTCCTGCTGCAGCGGGTCGGGCGGGGCGTGCGGCTCACGCCCGAGGGCGTGCTGCTCGCGCGCCGCGGCGAGGAGGTGCTGGGCCTGCTCGCCCGGGCCGAGGCCGAGCTGGCCGCGGTGACCAGCCTGCAGGCCGGGCGGGTCCGGCTGGCGGCCTTCCCCTCCGGGGCGGCGACCCTCGTCCCCGACGCCCTCGCGCTCCTGGCCGGCCGGCACCCGGGCATCGAGCTGGAGCTCACCGAGGCGGAGCCGCCCGAGGCGCACGAGCTGCTGCGCGCCGGCACCGTCGACCTCGCCCTCACCTTCGCCTACCCCGACCAGCCCGAGCCGGAGCAGATCACCTCCGTGCCGATCCTCGACGACCCGCTCCACCTGGTGACGCGCGACGACGCCGCCCCGTCCGCGGGGCCGGTCGAGCTCGCGGCCTGGTCCGGGCAGCCGTGGGTCGCCGGCTGTGAGCGCTGCCGGCGCGAGCTGCTCGCGCTCTGTGCAGACGCCGGCTTCACGCCCGCGATCGCCTTCGCGAGCGACGACTACGTGGCCGTGCAGTCCCTCGTCGCCGCGGGGCTGGGCGTCACCGTGCTGCCCGGGCTCGCGCTGCGCGCCCACCAGCACCGGGGCGTCGCCACCCGGCGACTCGCGGCGCACCGCCGGATCCAGCTCTCGACGTACGGCGCTCCCCCGCGTCCCGCGGCCGTCGACGCGGTGGCCGCGGCGCTCACCGAGGTGGCCGGCTGATCGGTGCCGGTCAGCCCAGGCGGACGGCCTCGATCTCCCGGCGCTTCGCGAGCCGGTGGGCCCGGCGGATCTCCGCCTCGCGCATCCGCCGGCGGTCGTCGTCGGTCTCGGGCTCGAGCGCCGGGACCGGACGCGCGGCACCGGCGCCGTCGATGGCGACGAAGACGAAGTACGCCGAGCCGACGTGCCGCAGCTCGGTCGTCGCGTCCCACGGCTGGGTCTCGATCCGCACGCCGATCTCCATCGACGAGCTGCCCACCCAGTTGATCTGGCCGAAGGTGCGCACGATGTCGCCGACGCGCACCGGCTCGAGGAAGGCCATCTCGTCCAGCGCGGCCGTGACGGCGGGGCCACCGCTGTGCCGCTGCGCCACGACACCGGCGGTGGAGTCGGCCAGCTTGAGCACCTCGCCGCCGTGGATGTTGCCCAGGAGGTTGGCCTGCGCACGCGACGACACGGTCGCCAGCTCGATCCGGGAGTACGACGGCGTGCGTGCCGCAACGATCTCGCTCACGGCCAAACGGTAGCGTCACGGGCATGGCGGGGCGCGGCAATGGCAACGGGGACGACGGTGACTTCGACTGGATGTACGGGTCGGGAAACGAGAAGGGCGTCCCGCGACCCGAGCGGGGCGGGGACGACCCCGAGCCGACGCGACGCATCCCCGTGCAGCCCCGCCCGGGCGCGTCATCCCCGCGGATGCCCGACCGGCTGCCACCGGCCGAGCAGTACGGCGCCACGCCCGAGCCGGCCGGCCGGCCGCCGGCGCCGCCGTGGTCGCCGCGCAGGAGCCGGTGGAAGCGGCCCGGGACCTGGGTCAGGCTGGTGCTCCTGCTGCTGGTGCTGTGGCTGGTGTTCCTCGTCGCGGTCCCGCTCTTCACGTGGAGCAAGGTCGACAAGGTCGCCTACGAGCCGTCGGGCGAGCGTCCCTCCGAGCAGCCCGGGACGACCTACCTCCTGGTGGGCAGCGACTCGCGGGCCGGCCTGTCCAAGGCGGAGCGCCGCAGGCTCCACACCGGCAACGAGACCAGCGAGCTGACCGACACGATCATGCTCCTCCACACCGGCGAGGGGCCGACGACGCTGGTCTCGATCCCGCGCGACTCGCCCCTCGACATCCCGGGCCACGGGGTGTCGAAGGTCAACTCGGCGTTCAGCAAGGGCGGCACCCCGCTCCTCGTGCAGACCCTGGAGAAGGCCACCGGCGTCCGGATCGACGGCTACGTCGAGATCGGCTTCGGCGGGCTGGTCGGTGTCGTCGACGCGGTCGGCGGGATCGAGGTGTGCCCGAAGAAGCGCATCCGCGACAAGCCGTCGGGCCTCAACATCAAGAAGGGCTGCCAGGAGGTCGACGGCGCGACGGCGCTCGCCTACGCCCGCGCCCGCAAGTACAGCCCGATCTCCGACCTGGCCCGGGTGCAGCAGCAGCGCGAGGTCGTGGCCGCCGTCGGCAAGAAGGTGCTCTCGCCCTGGTCCGTGGTCAACCCCGTGCGCTACTGGAAGCTCAACGCGGCCGTGCCCGACTTCTTCCGGTTCGGCGAGGGCATGGGCCCCTACGACGCCTCGCAGTGGGCGCTCGCGATGACCGACGCCCCGAAGTCCTGCACGGTGCCGCTCGCCAGCGCCGACGCCACGTGGGACACCAAGCGCGCGCGCAAGCTCTTCGACACCCTTGCCGAGGACCGCACCGACGACATCACCGCCGACCTGTGCACGGCCACCGGGCTCGCCCCGTGAGCCGACACCTCCTCACCACCGCAACGAAGGACTGACGTGTACGAGACCCTGACCTGGGAGGTCGACGCCGACGGCGTGGCCACCCTGACCCTGAGCCGACCCGACGCCCTCAACGCGTTCGACCTGACGATGGCCCGCGAGCTCGAGCAGGTCTTCCTCACCGACGCCCGCGACGACGCGGTGCGCGCCGTCGTGGTCACCGGCGAGGGCCGGGCGTTCTGCGCGGGGATGGACCTGAGCGCCGAGGGCAACGTGTTCGGGCTCGACGAGACGCTGTCGCCGACCCCCGAGGAGTTCCGGGCGTCGTACGACGCCGAGCCGTTCGCCTCCGGCGTGCGCGACACCGGCGGCAAGGTCACGCTGGCGATCCACGCGCTCCCCAAGCCCGTGATCGCGGCGATCAACGGTCCGGCGGTCGGCATCGGGGCCACGATGACCCTGGCCATGGACATCCGGCTGGCCTCGGAGAAGGCCCGGATCGGCTTCGTCTTCGGCCGCCTCGGGATCGTGCCGGAGGCCTGCTCGAGCTGGTTCCTGCCGCGGATCGTCGGCATCCAGCAGGCCCTGGAGTGGGTCTACTCCGCCGACATCCTCACCGCGGAGCAGGCGCTCGCCGGACGGCTGGTGCGCAGCCTGCACGCGCCGGAGGACCTGCTGCCGGCCGCGCAGGAGCTGGCCCGCTCGTTCGTGAAGGACCGCTCCCCCGCGGCGCTGGGCCTCGCGAAGCAGATGCTCTACCGCAACAGCGCGGCCTCCGAGCCGCTCGAGGCGCACCTGACCGACTCGCTGGCGATGTACTGGACGTCGATCGGGGACGGCAAGGAGGGCGTCGCGGCCTTCCTGGAGAAGCGGGCGCCCGCGTTCACCGGCAAGGCCTCCGCCCTGCCGCGCATCGTCTGACGGCCCGTTCGGGCGAGGCGGGCGATGTGGGCCTCGGGCTCACATCGCCATGAACAGGATCTCCTCGCGGGAGTACTCCCGGCCGGGGTGCTCGGCAGCGAGGTGCTCCTGGGCCTTCTCGACGAGCTCGTCGTCGGTCTCGCCGCGCAGCGTGACGGAGCAGGGGCAACGCAGGGTGGGCATCGGTACCTCCCGGGGTCGGTGTCGGATCCACTGTAGTGGCCGAAAACGACCTCCGGCCGCCCGTGGGCGGCCGGAGGATGGATCAGGGGTGCAGCAGGTCAGGCGGGGACGCCCTGCTGGCGACGGCGGCCGTAGCCGACCCCACCGACGCCGGCGCCGACGAGGGCGGTGCCGAGCAGCAGCCACATCACGTTCGGGCCACCGGTGTTGGGCAGGTTGCCGTTGTCGTCGTCGTCACCGCCGGGGCCGGCACCGAGGCGGAAGGCCGTGGTGTCGTCGGACGGGAGGAAGAGCTCGGTGTTGTCCGGCGTCAGCGCCGCGGTCGCGATGTACTTGCCGCGCGGCAGCGAGGGGCCGGTGACCGGGACCGCGTCGTCGACGAAGTGCACCGTGGTCGTGAACAGCGGGGCCGAGGCCACGGCACGCGCACCGCGCGCGGTGCCGGACGCGGCGAGGATCTTGACCTCGATGTCGC
The DNA here is from genome assembly GCF_057586415.1 of Nocardioides sp. SRI_004. Lineage (NCBI taxonomy): Bacteria > Bacillati > Actinomycetota > Actinomycetes > Propionibacteriales > Nocardioidaceae > Nocardioides > Nocardioides sp. SRI_004. The sequence continues at coordinate 215,562 of NZ_JBYCZV010000009.1, read as the reverse complement.
CCTCGGGCGGCGTCGGGTAGTTGGCGCTCGCGCTCACCTCGAGCTCGACGGGCTTGCCGATCTCGGCGTCGACGACCACGATCAGCGTCTCGGTCGGGATCTGCATCCCGCTGTATCCGTCGTCAGCAGTGGCGGAGCCCACGGGCGTCACGACGACCGCGGCCGACAGTGCGGCGAGCGCAGCGATCTTCCTCAGCACAACTTCCTCCTACAGCCAGTCCCCATGCAACGACCCGGCTCGTCTCTGGGACGGGAAGTGCGTTGCACGTGATCCTAGTGGGTCAGGACGCGTTCGTGGGAACAGACTCCACCAAGTGGCCGAATGCGACGGACCGGTTGTCGGTGTGGAAGATCTCCGAACAGGTCAGCAGCGTGATGATGTGGGTGTTCGGATCGCCGTCGATCGTGTCCGGCGGCTGGGTGCCGCCGTCGGGGTTGACGGGCTTCGGGTCCAGGACCCAGGTCTTCGTGAACGGGATGATCAGGTCCTCGCCACCGCTGTCCAGGACATAGGTGTACGTCGCCGCGCGGGTCATCACGAAGATCTCGTCGCCGGGCTCGAGCTTCGGGAAGTCGGCGAAGGGCTCACCGTGGGTGACCCGGTGGCCGGCCAGCACGTAGTTGCCCTCCGCGCCGGCGTCCGCGGTGTTCTCCATGTGGCCGACGCCGGCAGCCAGGACCTCGTCCGAGGACCCCTCGAGCACGGGCACCTCGTAGTCCTTGCCGAAGCGCGGGATGACCAGGATGGCGCTGGCGTTGCCGAAGTCGGTGCGTACGACGTCCTGCCCGTCGGCCCAGCCGTCCCGCAGCGAGCTGGCCACCTGGCCCTGGCGGCGTTCGGACACCCAGTTGGTGCCCCAGAACTGCCAGGCCACCCACGCCAGCACGGCGAGGCCGGCGGCGATCAGGCCGCAGCCGAGCCAGAACGAGACACGTCGCCCGGTCGACACCGGAGGCTTCGCGGTGGTGCTGCCCGACCCGTTGCCGGGGCGTTGACGGCGCCGGCGGACGCGGACCGTGCCCTCGCCCTCACCGCTCGTGGTGCCCTCGTCGGGTCCGTCAGGTGCGTCGACCTGCGACATGGGTGTCCCTCCTCCAGCGGCCCCACTGACCGCTCCCGCTCATCCAACGCCATGGCGGCGCAAGCGTCACGCGAACGGCCGAACCACGGGACGCCTCCGTCCCGCGGAGCGTCAGGCGAGCGCCCGGGGGCGCCGGCTGCCGCCGGCGAGGCCGCCGCCCGCGACGACCAGCCCGAGGCCGGCCAGCAGGATCCACAGGTGCGGACCACCGGTGTTGGGCAGCGTGCCGTTGTCGTCGTCCTCACCGCCGGTGCCACCGCCTCCGACCCGGAAGCCGACGGCGTTGCGGCAGCCCGTGAGCTGTCCGTCGTCGGGCGTGAACGCCATGGCGACGCGGTAGCGACCGCGCGGGAGCACCGGGCCGAGGACCTCGATCGGGCTGCCTTCGTAGCGCACCGTCTTGGTCCACACGACGCCCCGGGCCGCGGCGCGCGCGGCCTGGCGGGCGCTGGCCGTGGAGATCGTCAGCTTCACCGTGCCGACCTCGGCCACGTTCGAGTTGGACGCGACCTCGATGACGAGGTGCACCCGCTTCCCGACGGCGACGTGCGGCACGTTGATGTTGCAGCTCGTCGGGAACGTGGGCGTGTAGGTGTCGTCGGCGACCGCGCGCCCTCCCGGCACGAGCAGCGCTCCGACAATGGCAAGTGCGGTGAGCAATCGACGCATCTGGCCCCATCTCCCCATAGGTGAACACCGGCATCGGAACCGCTCCCCGAGCGGGGCGGACAGGTGTGTTCGATGATTAAACCGGAAGCGGCGCAGAGAGTTACGTCACGCACCACGGAAATCTTCTCGGATGCGATATTTCGGCGCGCGGAGGCGGCTCCGGATGTGCAAGGAGCCGCCTCGCGCGAACCGGTCAGAGCTCGCTCTGGACCCCCGCGAGGAGCTGGCGGGCCATGACGATGCGCTGCACCTGGTTGGTGCCCTCGTAGATCTGGGTGATCTTCGCGTCGCGCATCATCCGCTCCACCGGGTAGTCGCGGGTGTAGCCGTAGCCGCCGAGCACCTGGACGGCGTTGGTGGTGACCTCCATCGCGACGTCGGACGCGAAGCACTTGGCCGCGGCGCCGAAGAAGGTGAGGTCGGAGTCGCCGCGCTCCGAGCGGCCGGCGGCGGCGTAGGTCAGCTGGCGGGCGGCCTCGACCTTCATGCCCATCTCGGCGAGCAGGAACTGCAGGCCCTGGAAGTCCGCGATCGCCTTGCCGAACTGCTGGCGCTCCTTGGCGTAGCCGAGGGCGTAGTCGAGGGCGCCCTGGGCGACGCCGACGGCCTGGGCGGCGATCGTGATGCGGGTGTGGTCGAGGGTCTTCATGGCGTACTCGAAGCCCTTGCCCTCCTCGCCGATGATCCGGTCGCCGGGGATCCGGACGTTGTCGAAGTAGACCTCGCGGGTGGGCGAGCCCTTGATGCCGAGCTTCTTCTCCGGGGCGCCGAAGGAGACGCCCTCGTCGGACTTCTCGACCACGAAGGCCGAGATGCCCCTGGTCCGGGCGTCGGGGTCGGTGGTCGCGAGGACGGTGTAGAACTCCGACTCCCCCGCGTTGGAGATCCAGCGCTTGGTGCCGTTGAGGATCCAGTCGTCGCCGTCGCGGACCGCGCGGGTCTTCTGGTTGGCGGCGTCGGAGCCGGCGTCGGGCTCGGAGAGGCAGTACGAGAAGCCGCCCTCGCCGGCCGCGAGCTTGGTGAGGTACTTCTTCTTGATCTCCTCGCCACCGCCGATCATCACGGGCAGGGAGCCGAGCTTGTTGACGGCGGGGATGAGCGACGCGGACACGTCGGCCCGGGCGACCTCCTCGATGACGAGGACCGTGGCGAGCGCGTCGGCGCCGGCGCCGCCGTACTCCTCGGGCACGTGGGGCGCGTGGAAGTCCGCCGCCTGCAGGGCGTCGTGCGCCTCCTGCGGGTAGCGGGCCTCCTCGTCGACCGCGGCGGCGAAGGGCGCGACCTTGGCGTCGCAGATCGCGCGCACGGCCTCGCGGATGGCCTGGTGCTCCTCGGAGAGGGCGTACATCGGGTAGTCGCTCACGCGTGGCTCCTGTGCTCGGGCTCGAACGGTACTCAGTATCATAGTAGCGAGACTCCGTTCCGTCGAGCTAGCCTGAGCCGGTGCCCACCCCCACCCGCGAGCGCCTCGTCGCCGCCGCCTTCGAGCTCTTCGAGGCCCAGGGGTACGACGCCACGACCGTCGACGACATCGCGGCCCGGGCCGGCACCGGGCGGAGCACCTTCTTCCGGCACTTCCGCGGCAAGGAGGAGGTCGTGCTCCCCGACCACGAGGCGCTGCTCGGCCGCCTCGCCGACCGGCTCGCGGTGGCCTCGCCCGGCAGCGCCGGGACCGCCCTGCGCGAGGCGGCCGGCATGGTGCTCAGCCACTACCTCGCCGAGGGCGGGACCGCCCGCGCCCGCTACCGGCTCTCCAGCAGCGTCCCGGCCATCCGGGACCGGGAGACGGCGAGCGTGCAGCGCTACGTCCGACTCTTCTCGCAGCACATCCACGGCTGGCTGGACCAGGAGCCCGACGGCCCGCTGCGCGCCGAGCTGGTCGCCTCCTCGGTCGTGATCGCCCACAACCACGTGCTGCGGCGGTGGGTGCGCGGCGAGACCGACGACCCCCGCGGCGAGCTCGACGACGCGCTGACGCTCGCCCTGCGGCTGCTGCGCGACCCCGCGGCCCCCGAGCAGCCGACGATCGTCATCACCGGCGGGGTCGACGACGTCGACGACGTCGTACGACGGGTCCGCGAGGCGCTCGCGCCGGGGAAGAACCGCGGCCGTCCGGGTATTGCACCCACATGACCTCGGCACCCGCCCACCTGTCCCACGACGCCATCGACCTCATGCTCGACGACTGCGAGACCTGGGCGGTGGTCGGCCTGTCCGCCAACACCCGCCGGACGGCGTACGCGATCGCGCAGGTGCTGCAGGCCCACGGCAAGCGGATCGTGCCCATCCACCCCGTGTTCGGCACGCCCGACGGACCGGAGGAGGTGCTCGGCGAGCGCGGCTACGCGACGCTGGCCGACGTGCCCTTCCCGGTCGACGTGGTCGACGTGTTCCGGCGCTCGGAGGAGGCCGGGCAGTTCGCCGACCAGGCGGTGGCGATCGGTGCGCGCGGCGTGTGGTTCCAGGTGGGCGTGGTCGACGAGGCGGCCTTCGAGCGGACCCGTGCCGCCGGGGTGGCGATGGTGATGGACACCTGCCCGAAGATCGAGTGGGTCAACCGGTCCGTACGCCGCGCCTGAGCCGCCGACCCGGCCAGCCGACGAGCCACTCCAGCGGCCCGCGGCGCCCCAGCAGCGCGAAGGCCGCGCCGACGCCGAGCACGACGGCGACGTGCCAGCCGAACGTCCGCTCCTGCTCGGCGGGCCACACGTCCGGCGTCCGCATCACCACGTGCAGCGTGTAGAGCGACAGCGGCATGGCGCCCGCCCCGGCCACCACGGCGAGTCCGGCGCGTCCCCACCGCGGCAGGACGTCGGCGAGCGCGCGGGCGAGGCCGATCACGACCAGCGCGCTCCCGATGGTCTGCGCGAGGTCGAAGGGCGTCGCCGAGTGCGGTGACACGACGAGCAGCCACTGCCAGGCGCCGTCGGTCGGCGTGGTGCCGTGCTGGCTGCCGCTGAGCATTCGCAGCAGCTCGTCCTCGGTCGTGACCCGGTGGGGCACGAGCGCCGTGCGGACCTCCAGGGACGACGTGCACAGCCGCGACACCGCGGTCGCGACCACCGCGAGGCCGAGCCCGCACGCGGCGAGCCGCAGCGGGGTCCGCCAGCCGGTGAGGTCCGTCCGGCCGATCGCCATGCCGGCCAGCAGGTAGGCCAGCCACGGCACCGCCGGGTAGTAGCCGGTCAGCAGGAGGTCGGCGAGCAGCGGTCCCGGATCCGCCAGCCGCGCGAAGTCCGGGCTCGCGAAGTCCCGGACGGGCAGGCTCGGGCGCACCAGGTGCGAGACCACGGGCGCCGCCACCAGCCAGACCCCCGCCAGCACCGCGAGCGGCACGGCGCGCAGGCCGATGAACGGCAGTCCCAGCAGGAAGAGCACGCCGTAGTAGGCGAGGATGATCGCCAGGCTGGTCTCCAGCCCGCCGAGGGCGAACCCGAGCAGCGCGACCAGGACCGCCCGGGCCGCCAGGCCGAGCACGGTCCGGGTGCGCTCGCGGCCGCGGACCGGGTGCGCTCCCCCGCTCATCAGCGCGATGCTGACGCCGGCGAGGACGGCGAAGAGCGCGGAGGCCCGGCCGCCTGCGAGCCACTGGACGGTGGTCAGCTCGCCGGTCGTCGTACGGCCGTCGAGGACGTGGGTCGCGATCATGCCGACCAGCGCGACGGTGCGCGCCACGTCGATCCCGACGAGGCGCCCCTCGCGCAGCGGCGCGACCCGGAGCATCAGTGGCCCCGGACGACCGCGCCCTTCGCCTCGGCGGCGGCCTTGAGCTCGGCCTGGAAGTCGGTCATCCGCTGCTGGAGCGCGGGGTCGCTCGCCGCCAGGATGCGTACGGCGAGCAGCCCGGCGTTGCGCGCACCGCCGATCGCGACGGTGGCGACCGGCACCCCGGCGGGCATCTGCACGATGGAGAGCAGGGAGTCCATGCCGTCGAGGTACTTCAGCGGCACCGGCACCCCGATCACCGGCAGCGGCGTGACCGCGGCGAGCATGCCGGGCAGGTGGGCCGCGCCGCCGGCGCCGGCGATGATCACCGACAGGCCGCGACCGGCGGCCTCCTTGCCGTAGGCGAGCATCTCCTCCGGCATCCGGTGTGCCGAGACGACGTCCGCCTCGTGGGCGATGCCGAACTCCTGCAGGGCCTCCGCCGCCAGCTGCATCACCGGCCAGTCGGAGTCCGAGCCCATCACGATGCCCACACGCGCAGTCATGGGCGGGAGCCTAGTGAGTCCGGACGACGGCAGGTCACTCGCTGTGGTTGCCGAGATCGCCCCGGAACCACGCCGCCGCGTGGCGCGCCCGCTCGAGGCAGTCCTCGAGGTCGTCGCCGAAGGTGTTGACGTGGCCGACCTTGCGGCCCGGACGCAGGTCCTTGCCGTAGAGGTGCACCCGCAGCCGCGGGTCGCGGGCCAGCGCGTGCGGGTAGCCGTCGTAGAGGCGACCGACGTCCGGGTTGTCGCCACCGAGGATGTTGACCATCACCGTCCAGCGGTCGCGGGGCTCGGGCGAGCCGAGCGGCAGGTCGAGCGCGGCGCGCAGGTGGTTCTCGAACTGGCTGGTGACGGCGCCGTCCTGGGTCCAGTGGCCCGTGTTGTGCGGGCGCATCGCGAGCTCGTTGACGAGCACCTGCGGGTTGCCGTCGGCGTCCACGGCCTCGAACAGCTCCACCGCGAGGATGCCGGTCACGCCGAGCTCACCGGCGATCCGCAGCGCCAGCTCCTGGGCAGCGGTGGCCAGCGCCGGGTCGAGGTCGGGCGCCGGCGCGACGACCTCGCGGCAGATGCCGTCGACCTGCAGGCTCGCCACGACCGGGTACGCCGCCGCCTGGCCGCTCGGCGCGCGAGCGACGAGGGCCGAGAGCTCGCGCCGGAAGTCGACCAGCTCCTCGGCGAGGAGCCGGACACCCGCCTCCTCGGCGGTGGCGAGGGCGTCGGCCGCGTCGGTGGCCGTCCGGGCGAACCAGACGCCCTTGCCGTCGTACCCGCCGCGGCTGGTCTTGAGCACGCACGGCAGGCCGAACGTCTCGACCTCCGCGACCGAGGTGACCACGGCCCAGCGCGGCTGCGGGGCGCCGAGGCGGGTCATCGCCTCGCGCATCACGATCTTGTCCTGCGCGTGCACGAGCGCCTCGGGCCCGGGGTGCGCGACCACGCCGTCGTCGGCCAGGGCGCGCAGGTGCTCGGTCGGGACGTGCTCGTGGTCGAAGGTGACGACCGAGCAGCCCTCGGTGACCGCCCGCAGCGTCGCGAGGTCGCGGTAGTCCCCCACCTGCTGGTCCGGGATGACCTGCGCGGCCGAGACACCCTCGGCCTCGGCCAGCAGCCGCAACGGCACGCCGAGCGCGATCGCGGGCTGGGCCATCATCCGGGCGAGCTGGCCGCCGCCGATGACGGCGATGCGAGGGGAACGTTCGGTCGCTGGCACGGCCGAAGCCTAGGACGCGGCCGCCGTCGGTGCGGAATCAGGCGGGTCGCTCAGGCGGGTCGCTCAGGCGGTGTCGGTCAGGCGGTGTCGGTCAGCCCGGCGGGCTCGCCGGCCTCGAAGCGCAGCCCCTGGCCGCGGATCGTCGTGATCAGCCGTGGCTGGCGGGTGTCGTCGCCGAGCTTGCGGCGTACCCAGCCCAGGTGCACGTCGATCGTCTTCGAGGAGGTCCAGAAGGTGACCCCCCAGACGTCGCGCATCAGCTCCTCGCGCGTCACGACCGTTCCGGCGCGGGCGATGAGGGCGTGGACGAGGTCGAATTCCTTGCGCGACAGCAGGACCTCCCGGTCCCCGCGCCACGCGCGACGGGTCGACGGATCGACCCGTACGTCCTGCACCTCGATCACAGAGGTCAAGGTAAGGACGCGGGGTGGTCACCGGAGGGGAAACGGCGAGAATTTTGCCTAGCGAATCCGTTGGACCAGATCCGGGAATTCGCCGAACGCAGTCCGTCAGGCGCGTCGTACGGCGACCGGCTCGACCACGCCGAAGCCGCGCACCGGGCGCGGCGGCAGCGGCCGCGACTCGATCTGGTCGGCCGGCAGCAGGTCCGCGGTGGCGTGGTCGACGATGATCCGGTTGCGCCGTGCGACCTGGGTGAGCCGGGCGGCGAGGTTGACCGGCGGGCCGAAGACGTCGCCGAGCCGGAGCACGACGCCGCCGCTGGCGAGGCCGACCCGGACGTCCGGCATGCGGGGGTCGCGGCCGATGACGTTGATGATCCCCTCGGCGGTGGAGAAGGCCGCCATGGGGTCGTCGTTCACGAAGAGGACCGCGTCGCCCATGCTCTTGATCAGGCGACCCTGCTCGCGGGCGATGACGTCGCCGCAACGGGACTCGAAGACCTCGACGAGCTCGCCGATCCGCTCGCGGCTGACCTCGTTGGACAGCGCCGTGAAGCCGACGATGTCGGCGAAGCCGACGCTCAGGTCGGTCGTGTGCGGGTCGGCGTCGATCGCGCGCACCGACTGCATCCGGTCGACCGCGGCGGCCAGGTGGCGGCGCCACGCGTAGACGAGCAGGTCCTCGAACCGGGCCCCGAAGCGGTCCATCACCCAGGCCGTGGAGTCGCCGTCCTCGGCGCCGCCCTGCTCGGCGAACGCCTCGTCGACGTGGTGGACCAGCTCGCCGACCTCCCAGTCGGCCAGCCGCGCCATGCTCAGCCCGACCCCACGGGCGACGTTGAGCGCGACGTCGAGGTCGATGATGCCCTCGCCGAGCAGGTCGACCACCAGCCGGAGCGCGACGACGTCGGCCTCCGTGTAGGCGCGGGCGTCGCCGCGCTCCGGGAACCCGAGGGTGCGCCACAGCCGGCGCGCCTGCGCGAGCGGGATGCCCGCCTGGTCGGCGACCTCCGCCGCGGTGAGCTGGGGCTCCTCCCCGAGGAAGGTCAGCTCCGGGTCGGTGTCAGACACCTTCGTCGCGGCGCACGCCGGGCCCCTGGTGGAGGTCGTGCAGGAGCTCGTTGAGCTGGCGCTGCGCGGCCTCGACGTGGGGGATGTCGTTGAGCCGGACCATGCCGTGGGTCGACGCGTCGGCGATCAGCAGGCTGCCGCAGCCGAAGGGCCGGTCGATCAGGTTGATCTCGATCGAGATGTCGCTCACCCGGGCCAGCGGGATGTCGTGGCCGCGGCGGGTCAGGATGCCGTTGCGGGTGATCAGGCGCCGGTCGGTGAAGGCGTGGACCGTCGTCAGCCAGACGAGGAAGGGCCGCACCGAGAACCACAGGATGCCGAGGATCGCGAGCACCCACACGATGTAGCCGACGACCTGCTGGAAGCCGTCGTCGTCGAGGTTCGCCTCGGCGACCACCCCGATCGCGAGCAGGACGACGAGCGCGAGGATCGGCACGAACAGCGCCTTCGGGTGCTGCCGCGTGCTCAGGATCAGTCGCTCACCGGGGTTGAGCAGCTTCTTCGAGATGGCCACGGGGAGATCATCCCACCCTTCGCCCGGTTCGGCTGCGCACGCGGCGACTCAGTCGGTCGCGCGCACGTGCACGACGTCTCCGGCACCCACCCGCTCGGTCCCGGACGAGGTCTCGACGACGAGCCGGCCGTCGGGGTCGATGTCGGTGGCGCGGCCGGTCAGCTCGCCGCCACCGGGCAGGTCCACCCGGACCTCGCGGCCGAGCGTGGCGCAGTGGGAGCGGTAGGAGGTGGCGAGCCGCTGGGTGCCGAGGTCGCCGCCGGCCTGCCAGACGTCGTACCCCTCCCGGATGGCGGTGACGGCCTCGATCAGCACCTGCGTCCGGTCGGGCGCACCCGGTGCCGCGACCGCGAGGCTGGTGGCCGTCTCGACCGGCAGCTCGTCGGCCGTCATCGACACGTTGATGCCGACGCCGATGATCGCCGCCGGCCCGTCGGGGGTCTCGACCCGCTCGACGAGGATGCCGGCGACCTTGCGGTCGTCGTCGAGGAGCACGTCGTTGGGCCACTTCACCCGCGCGTCGTACCCGAGCGCGACGAGCGCCTTGGTGACGTTGTGCCCGACGAGCAGCGGGAGCCACGGCCAGGACGCTGCCGGCACGCTCGGACGCAGTACGACGGAGAAGGTCGCGGCGGTGCCGGCCGGCGTCTCCCAGGTGCGGTCGAGGCGTCCGCGCCCGGCGACCTGGTGGTCGGCCACGACGACGAGCCCCTCGGCGACGCCCGCCCGGGCCCGCTCGGTCGCGACCTCGTTCGTCGATGGCGCCTCGGGCAGCAGCTCGAGGGCGAGGCCGGGGGTCTGCCCGAACGCCGCGGCGAGGCGCTCGCCGTCGAGGGGTCCACGGGCCGGGTGCTGGTTCGAGCCGAGAGTCACGGGCACTACCCTGTCGCAGCAGGCGCCCTGAGGAAACCCCGGGGTGCTGGAGAACGAGGAGGCCCCCTTGACCGCCCAGCCGCAGCCGGCAGAGATCGACATCCACACCACGGCCGGCAAGCTCGCCGACCTGGAGCGCCGGACCGACGAGGCCGTGCACGCTCCCGCCGCGAAGGCGCAGGAGAAGCAGCACGCCAAGGGTCGCAAGACCGCGCGTGAGCGGATCGAGCTGCTCTTCGACGAGGGCTCGTTCGTCGAGCTCGACGAGTTCGCCCGCCACCGCTCGACCGCGTTCGGGCTGGAGAAGACCCGCCCCTACGGCGACGGCGTGATCACCGGCTACGGCACGGTCGACGGCCGCCAGGTCTGCGTGTTCTCCCAGGACTTCACCGTCTTCGGTGGCTCGCTGGGCGAGGTCTACGGCGAGAAGATCACCAAGGTCATGGACCTGGCGATCAAGTCGGGCTGCCCGATCATCGGCATCAACGAGGGTGCCGGCGCCCGCATCCAGGAGGGTGTGGTCTCGCTCGGCCTGTACGGCGAGATCTTCAAGCGCAACGTCCACGCCTCGGGCGTGATCCCGCAGATCTCGCTGATCATGGGCAACTGCGCCGGCGGGCACGTCTACTCCCCCGCGGTCACCGACTTCACGATCATGGTCGACCAGACCTCGGCGATGTTCATCACCGGCCCCGACGTGATCAAGACCGTCACCGGCGAGGACGTCACCATGGAGGAGCTCGGCGGCGCCCGGGCCCACAACACCAAGTCCGGCAACGCCCACTACATGGCCTCCGACGAGGACGACGCCATCGAGTACGTCAAGGGCCTGCTGTCCTTCCTGCCGCAGAACAACCTCGACGAGGCCCCCGCCTACGACGAGCAGGCGGACCTCACCCCGACGGCCGAGGACCTGGCGCTCGACACGCTGATCCCGGACTCCCCGAACCAGCCCTACGACATGCACGACGTGATCACCACGATCGTGGACGACGGCGACTTCCTCGAGGTCCAGGCGCTGTTCGCGCCCAACATCATCACCGGCTACGGCCGCGTCGAGGGCCGCCCGGTCGGCATCGTGGCCAACCAGCCGATGCAGTTCGCCGGCACCCTCGACATCGACGCCTCCGAGAAGGCCGCACGCTTCGTGCGGTTCTGCGACGCGTTCAACATCCCCGTGCTCACCTTCGTCGACGTCCCGGGCTTCCTGCCCGGTGTCGACCAGGAGCACCTCGGCATCATCCGCCGCGGCGCGAAGCTGATCTACGCCTACGCCGAGGCCACCGTCCCGCTGGTCACGATCATCACCCGCAAGGCCTACGGCGGCGCCTACGACGTCATGGGCTCCAAGCACCTCGGCGCCGACATCAACCTGTCGTGGCCCACCGGCCAGATCGCGGTCATGGGCGCCCAGGGCGCGGCCAACATCGTCCACCGCCGCACCCTCAACGAGCTCGCGGCCGGCGGTGCCTCCGCCGAACAGGTCGAGGCCAAGCGCGCCGAGCTGATCGACGAGTACGAGACCACCCTGGCCAACCCCTACATCGCGGCCGAGCGCGGCTACGTCGACGGCGTCATCATGCCCTCGGAGACCCGCGCCGAGGTGGTCAAGGCCCTGCGCCTGCTGCGCACCAAGCGCGAGACCCTGCCGCCGAAGAAGCACGGGAACATCCCGCTGTGAGCGACGTCCAGGAGACCGTCGAGGCGGCCACGCAGCCCGAGGAGCCGGCCCAGCCGCTCCTCCGCATCGTCACGCCCGACACCACGCCGGAGGAGGTGGCCGCGATCGTCGCGGTCCTCTCCGCCCTCGGCGGTGGCGCGCCCGCGCCCGAGCCGCCGCGCTCGGAGTGGGCGAACCCGGCCCGCCAGGTCCGCTCCACGCCCGGACGCACCCTCGCCCAGGGGCGTGGTGCGTGGCGGGCGAGCGGCCTGCCGCGCTGACGGGTCCCCGGCCCGCGGCCGATGACCTCGCAGGTCATGGCCCCGGGCACCGGACCGGGCGCACGATGGCGCCATGAACCCGCTCATCGCGACGGGCGCGGCGGCGTACGCCGGGCTCGGCCTCGTGTCCTTCCTCAAGCCGGGCGTGGTGCCCGCCGTGATCGGCTCCACCGCCCCGAGTGCGGACTCGCGCACCGAGATCCGGGCCGTGTACGGCGGCCTGCCGCTCGCCTTCGCCGCGACCCTCGCGACGAGCCCGGCCTCGGCGACGGCGATCGGCGTCGCGACGGCCGGGATGGCGGCCGGCCGGGCCGGTTCCGCGGCCTTCGAGGGCCGGCCGAGCGCGAAGATGGTCGGCCTCTTCGCGCTGGAGGCGGCGGTCGCCGGTGCGCTCCTGTGGGGTGCCCGGACGCACCGCAGCGCCTGACCGGAGCGGCCAGGCGCTGCGACGGGGACCGTCAGGCGAAGAACGCCCGCAGGTCGGCGACGACGTCCTGCGGCACCTCCATCGCCGCGAAGTGCCCGCCGGCCGGCAGCTCCGACCAGTGGTCGATGCCGGTGTTGTCGCGCTCCGCGAGCGAGCGGATCGTCTGGAAGTCGTCCTTGAACACCGCGACCCCGATCCGGCCGGCGCTGACAACGGGCTCGGCACCCGAGCGCTGCTCGTCGTAGTAGTAGCGCACGGCCGAGGCGTAGGTGTTCGTCAGCCAGTAGAGGGTCGCCTGGGCCAGCACCTGCTCCGGCGTGACCAGGCTGGTGCCGTTGCCGAAGCTCTCGAGGAGCTCGCTGTAGGCCAGGACGGCGACCGGTGAGTCGGCGAGGCCGGCGGCGATCGTCTGCGGGCGGCTCGCGTTCATCGTGTTGTAGCCGCCGACCGACTGGAACCACTGCATGTGCTCGAGGGCGGCGTACTCCTTCGGGCCGAAGGCCTCGAACTCGGCCGGGTCGCCGCTCGGGAACGAGAAGAGCTGCAGCACGTGCGCGCCGCGGAAGCCCTCCGGGTCGGTGACGGCGAGCTCGCGCCCGACCATCGCGCCCATGTCGCTGCCGTGCACCCCGTAGGCGTCGTAGCCCAGGCGCCGCATCAGGACGTCGTACGCCGCTGCCGCGCGCTTCGCCGTCCATCCCGCGTCGGCGACCGGGGTCGACCAGCCGAAGCCCGGCATCGACGGGATGACCAGGTGGAAGGCGTCCTCCGCGCGACCGCCGTGGGCCTCGGGGTCGACGAGCGGCTCGATCATGTCGACGAAGTCGAGCACCGAGCCCGGGTAGGCGTGGGCCAGCAGCAGCGGGGTGGCGTCGGCGTGGCGCGAGCGGACGTGGAGGAAGTGGATCCGCTGGCCGTCGACGTCGGTGACGAAGTTGTCGTAGGCGTTGAGCCGGGCCTCGACGGCCCGCCAGTCGAAGTCCTGCCACTGCTCGACCATGGAGCGGAGGTAGGACTCCGGGGTGCCGTGGTCCCACGAGTCGCCGGGCGCGGCCGGGGCGAAGCGGGTGCGGGCGAGGCGCTCGCGCAGGTCGTCCAGGTCGGCCTGCGGGACGTCGATGACGAAGGGGGTGATCTGCTCGGTCATGGTCGTGCCTTCCGGTTCTCGGTGGGGGTTCCCTCCTTGGTGTCTCCGACGTTAGAAGCGATACCGGAACACTTCTTTCCTGTTAAAACAGGTGGGTGCAGACAACTTCCGGGCGTGTCCTCGAGCTGCTGGGCCTGCTGCAGTCGCGGGTCGAGTGGACCGCCCCCGAGCTCGCCGCGCGCCTGGGCGTCACCGAGCGCACCGTGCGCAATGACGTCACCCGGCTGCGGGAGCTGGGCTACCCCGTCGACGGCCTCCGCGGCCGGACCGGCCACTACCGGCTCGGCGTCGGTGCGAAGCTCCCGCCCCTGCTGCTCGACGACGAGGAGGCCGTGGCCGTCGCGGTCGGCCTCCGCACGCTGACCGGGGTCGCCGGCTTCGAGGAGAGCGGCGGGCGCGCCCTGACCAAGCTGGAGCACGTGCTGCCCGACCGGCTGCGCCGCCGGGTGACCGCGCTGCGCGACGCGACCGAGGCCGGCCCGGTCAACACCGACTCCAATGTCGAGGACCCCGAGGTCGACGCGGGCGTGCTCGCCGAGATCGCCGACGCGATCCGCGACCACCGCGGCCTGCGTGCGTTCTACGGCCCGCCGGGCGGCGAGGACGGGGAGGGCGAGGACGGGGACCGGGAGCGGGTGGAGATCGAGCCGTACCGCGTGGTCGCGTGGCAGCGGCGGTGGTTCGTGGTCGGCCGCTCGCCCGCGACCGGGGCGTGGGCGCCGTACCGGGTCGACTGGCTGACCCTGCGCCTGCCGGGCGGGCGCCACTTCGTACCCGCCGAGCTGCCCGGCGACCTGACCGAGCTCGTCGTGCGCGAGGTGGCCCGGACCGGCTGGGCCGTGCACGCCCGGCTGGTCATCGACGCCGCCCCCGAGGAGGTCCTCGCCCGGATCAACCCGGCGGTCGGCGTCGTCGAGCCGCTGCCCGACGGCCGGTGCGTGCTGGTGACCGGTGGCGACAGCCTCGAGATCGTCGCGGTGTGGATCGGCATGCTCGGCATCGACTTCACCGTCGAGTCGCCCGCGGCGCTCGTCGACCACCTCCGGGTCCTGGCGGAGCGATATGCCGGTGCGGTTGTCGGGAGCGCTGGCTAGGGTCGCCCGCATGACGCGACTCGTGGACGCCCGCACCGACCAGTTCGTCGAGGACCTGGCCGCGCTCGACCCGCTCACCGCGACCTACGCCGGCATCCCCGGCCACGAGGGCGAGCTGCCGGACCTCTCGCCCGACGGCTTCGCCGCCCGCGAGGAGCTGCACCGCCGCGCGCTGGCCGACGTCGCGGCCCTGGCCAGCGCCGACGAGCGCGAGGAGGTCGCGAAGAACGCCTTCCTCGAGCGGGTCGGCCTCACCGTCGAGCGGGCCGACGCCGGCGTCGAGCGCAGCGAGTTCTCCGTCATCAGCAGCGCCGCCCACGCCGTGCGCGAGATCTTCGACCTGATGCCGACCGAGACCGCCGAGCACTGGGACGCCATCGGCGACCGGCTCGCCGCCATCCCCGCAGCGCTCGAGGGCTACCGCACGACGCTCCTCGAGGAGGCCGCCGCCGGTCGCGTCTCCGCCCGGAGGCAGTACGCCGAGGTGGCGAGCCAGGTGCGCGGCTGGACCGGCCAGGAGGGCGCCGCGGGCGACTACTTCCTGCGGGCGGTGGCCGAGGCGCCGGAGTCGGCCCGTGACGCGCTGACGACGGCGGCACAGGCCGCCTCGGCGGCGTACGCGGAGTTCGGCCGGTTCGTCGAGACCGACCTGCAGCCGAGGGGCCGCGAGACCGACGGCGTCGGCCGCGAGACCTACGCGCTGGCGTCGCGCTACTTCCTCGGCGCGGCCGTCGACCTCGAGGAGACCTACGCCTGGGGCTGGGAGGAGCTCAAGCGGATCGAGGACGACATGGCCGCCACCGCGCAGCGGATCGTCGGCGGCGGGTCCGTCGCCGACGCGGTCGCCGCCCTCGACGCCGACCCGGACCGCGACTGCGGGAGCCGCGAGGCCTTCCAGGCGTGGATGCAGGCGAAGTCCGACGAGATCCTCCGGGCCTTCGACGGCGTCCACTTCGACATCGCCGAGCCGATCCGCACCCTGCAGTGCAAGGTCGCGCCGATCGACGACGGCGGCGCCTGGTACTCCCCTCCCTCCGAGGACTTCTCGCGCCCCGGCACGATGTGGTTCTCCTTCACCGACGACCACGAGCACTACTCCACCTGGCGCGAGACCACGACCGTCTTCCACGAGGGCGTCCCCGGCCACCACCTGCAGTGCGCGCAGGTCGTGCACCAGGCCGAGCTGCTCAACCGCTGGCAGCGGCTGCTGTGCTGGGTCAGTGGCCACGGCGAGGGGTGGGCGCTCTACGCCGAGCGGCTGATGGACGAGCTCGGCTACTTCGACGACCCGGGCGACCGGCTCGGCTTCCTCGACATGCAGGGCTTCCGCGCCGCGCGCGTCATCGTCGACATCGGCGTCCACCTCGGGCTCGAGGTGCCGAAGGACAACCCGTTCGGCTGGCGACCGGGCGAGGTCTGGGACGCCGACCGCGTCCTCGAGTTCATGCGCGCGCACTCGCGGATGGACGACGGGGCGCTGAGGTTCGAGGTCAACCGCTACCTCGGCTGGCCGGGCCAGGCGCCGTCGTACAAGGTCGGCGAGCGGATCTGGCTCGACGCCCGCGCCGACGCCCAGGCCCGCCACGGCAGCGACTTCGACCTCAAGGCCTTCCACACCGCGGCGCTGAACCTCGGCTCCATCGGCCTCGACCCGCTCAAGGCGGCGCTGGGCCGGCTGTGACCCACCTCGACCCCGGCCAGGCGCGACGGATCGCGCTGCGCGCCCAGCTCCTGGACGCGCGGCGCAGCCGCTCGGTGGCCGAGGTCGTGGAGGAGCTGACCCTGCTGCAGGTCGACCCGACCGCCGCCGTGGCGCCCAGCGTGGACCTCGTGCTGTGGTCGCGCCTGGGGGACGAGTACGAGCACTCCGACCTCACCTTCGCCCTCGAGACGGAGCGCTCGCTGGTCGAGCACTCGTCCTTCGTCCGGCCCGTCGACGACATCGGACTCGTGCTCGCCACGACCACCGCCGACCTCCACCCGCGGGTCCTGGCCTGGGTGGCGGCCAACGACCGGTTCCGGGCCGACGTACTCGCCCAGCTCGCCGCCGAGGGGCCGCGGACCGCCGCCGAGATCCCCGACACCTGCCAGGAGCCGTGGGCATCCAGCGGCTGGAACAACGACAAGAACGTCAACCGGATGCTGGAGATGCTCACCCTGCTGGGGGACGTCGCGATCAGCGGCCGCCGCGGCCGGCTCCGCGTCTACGACCTCGCCGAGCGGGTCTACCCCGCCGACCTGGTCGTGCCGTCGTACGACGACGCGCGGGCCGCGCTCGACCGACGGCGGCTGGCGTCGCTCGGCATCGCCCGCGCGACCGCCAAGGGCAACGGCGGCGAGGAGCTGGGCGCGGGCGGCGCCGGCGAGCCGGCGACCGTCGAGGGGGTCGACGGCGAGTGGCGGGTCGACCCGGACGCACTGGCAGCCGCGGACGAGCCGCTCGAGGGCCGCTGCGCCTTCCTCTCGCCCTTCGACCGCCTCGTCTACGACCGCGACCGCGCCCGCGAGCTCTTCGGCTTCGACTACGTCCTGGAGATGTACAAGCCCGCGGCCCAGCGCCGCTGGGGCTACTTCGCCCTCCCCATCGTGTACGACGACCGGCTGGTCGGGAAGCTCGACGCGAAAGCCGACCGCAAGGCCGGCCTGCTCCGCGTCCACGCGGTACACGAGGACTTCCCGTGGGAGCCCGCGATCGGCGACGCCGTGGAGGCGGAGCTCGACGCACTGGCGGGGTGGCTGGGGATGGCGCTCACCCGGGCGTGAGCTCACCGGGTCGCGAAGCGCTCCCAGTGGCTCCCACCGTCGGCGCTGCGCCACACCTCGCCGTCGGCACCGGGCACCCAGAGGACGGGACCGTCGAGGTACTCGACGAGGAGCGGAGCGGCATCCGAGTTCCCAGTGACACCCGGCTGGTCGCTGGCGACCGGCTCGAGGGTGTCACCGACGACGCGCCACACTCCGGCATCGAAGCCCTGCCCGATGTCGTCCCAACGGGTGGCCAGCACGCGGACCTCCCCGTCCTGGAGCCAGGCGGCCGTCGTGGTGACGTGGCTGTCGGGCACGTCGATCGGGGTGCGGGTCCAGTCGGCCGGCGTCGCGGACGGAGCCCGGTCGACCACGTCCAGCGGGAAGAGCGTGGCGCCGTCCCCGCCCTCGATCACGGCGTGGTCCTGGCCGACGGCCGTGAGGACGAGCCCCGGCAGGAAGGAGCCGGACAGGTGGTGACGCTGCCAGGTCGTGCCGCCGTCGTCGCTCCAGTGGTAGTCGATGCCGTCCGCCGCCGAGGCGAACCCGGCCAACCGCAGGCCGAACCAGGTGACCTGCTGGAGCCCGTCGGGCGCGGTGACCGGGTGTCCCGTGCCGTCGCTGCCGACCGCGACCAGCCGGTGCTCCGCCGTGTCGGGGTCGAGCGTGTCGACCGGGACCTCCCCCGCGGCGAGCGGCCCCTCAGCCCCGCTGATGCGGACCGCTTCCTCGCGCCCGTCCGTCGAGACGAGGGCGATGCTGGAGTCGCCCCACCCCCGGCGCACGACGAACCGCCCTTCCGGACCCGCGGTGACCTGCGACCCCGACGGCAGCTCGATGAGCCGCCGGGTGGCGAACCCGTCGTCGGTCACGGCGAGCACGTCGCGCACCTCGCCGTCCTGCCACAGCGTCGCCATCGCGTCGGTGTCGCCCGGCGCCACGGCCAGGGCCAACGGCGGTCCGTCCTGTCCATCGACGAACGCGGCGAGCGCGGCCTCGGACGTGCTGTCGCTGGTCGTGGTCGGCCCGGGACCGACCGGATCGGGCGGGCCGGAGGTGTCCTCGCCACCGACGACCTGCACCACCCCCATCACGCCCGCGACCGCGAGGGCGGCGGCGCCGACGGCCGCGACCTGGCGGCGGGTACGGCGGGCTCGACCACGGCGGGCGAGGACGGCGAAGTCCGGGACGGTGGCCGCCTCGGCGGCCTGGCGGGCGACGACGGCGGCGTCGTCGCCGAAGAGCTGGTCGACGTCAGTCACGGGAGCCTCCGTGGACGAGGGGGTCGGTGGTGAGCGCCGCGGCGAGCGCGATCCGGCCGCGGCTCAGGCGCGCCTTCACGGTCCCGACCGCGACACCGAGGGTCTCGGCGACCTCCGCGACCGGGAGGTCCGCCAGGTAGTGGAGCGCGAGCGACTCGCGCTGCGCGGCCGGCAGCGTCCGCAGGGCGGCGACCAGGGCGAGCCGGTCGTCCGACAGGTCGGCGTCACGTCGTACCTCCGGACCGGGACGCCGGCCCAGTCGCTCGGCGATCGCCGACCTGCGCCGGCGGGTGCGCGCGACGTTGACGGCGACGGTGCGCAGCCACGCCTCCGGCCGCTCCACCCGCTCGAAGGTACGACGGGAGGCGACCGCCCGCGCGAACGCCTCGGCCACCACCTCCTCCGCCTCGGTCAGGTCACCGCAGACGGCGTACAGCTGGCCGACCAACCGGCGGTAGCTCGCGTCGAAGCACCGCTGGATCGGGTCCTCTGGCTCCTCGGCCACCGCACCTCCTGGATCGCTGCGCATCGTGTCATCCGTACGACCCGCACGTGCGCCGAAAGGTTGCGCCGACCCGCTGGTTAGGGTGAGCGGGTGCCGCAGCTCGTCCTCGCCTCCGCGTCCCCCGCCCGGCTGGCGACCCTCCGCAGCGCCGGCTTCGAGCCGCGGGTGGTCGTCTCCGGCGTCGACGAGTCCCAGGTCTCGGGCGTCCCGCCGGCCGAGCTCGCGCTGCGCCTGGCCCAGCTGAAGTGCCGCG
Organism: Nocardioides sp. SRI_004; assembly: GCF_057586415.1. Taxonomy (NCBI): domain Bacteria; kingdom Bacillati; phylum Actinomycetota; class Actinomycetes; order Propionibacteriales; family Nocardioidaceae; genus Nocardioides; species Nocardioides sp. SRI_004. The sequence goes on along the minus strand of NZ_JBYCZV010000009.1, from coordinate 196,154 downwards.
CCGTCGCGGGCGGCGAGGACATCGCGTCGGACGCGCTCGTGCTCGGCTGCGACTCCGTCCTCGAGCTCGACGGTGAGGCGCTGGGCAAGCCGGAGGACGCCGACGAGGCGGTCCGGAGGTGGCAGGCGATGCGCGGGCGCTCCGGTGTGCTGCACACCGGGCACTGCCTGCGCGACGTCGCTGGCAGCAGGGAGGCCGCGGCCACGGCGTCGACCACGGTGCACTTCGCCGACGTGACCGACGACGAGGTCGAGGCGTATGTCGCGACCGGCGAGCCGCTGCACGTCGCCGGCGCGTTCACCGTCGACGGCCTCGGCGGTGGCTTCGTGACCGGCATCGAGGGCGACCACCACAACGTCGTCGGCGTGAGCCTGCCGCTGCTCCGCGGCCTGGTCAGGGAGCTCGGGCACTCGTGGACCGGTCTCTGGGCGCGCTGACGACCCTCGCCACCGTCGTCCTCCTGGCGGCGGCACCCGCGGCAGCAGCTCCGGACGACGACCCCGGGCCCGCTCTCGCCGGCACCCCGGTCAGTGGCAGCACAGGCCCCGACGGCGCGCCCGAGCTGACGACCGGTCGCTATCTCGACCACCTGCCGCCGCGGGGCGGCCTCTCCTACGTCCTGCCCCGCACCGCCGAGGGCAGCACCTTCCACGTCGCCGCGATGTTCGTCGGCGCGGGCGACTCGGTGGGCGAGGGTGTCCGGATCGAGGTCGGTACGACGCCGGGCGACAAGGGCTGCGGCAGCGGCGGCGTCTTTCGGCCGACCCTCGGTGAGACCGATCCCGTGCTCTTCACCAATGTGTCCACGTGGACCGACGTCGACGACCACCGGTGCGCGACGGCCGACCGGCTCTGGTTGACCCTCGGCGCCGCGGACGACCCGGCGGACGCCGGCCGCGACGTCGAGCTGCTCGTCTACGAGGAGCCACCGCTGTCCGACTACAACCTCGACCTGCTGCCCGAGCCCGAGCCGCTCGCGTGGGCCCCGCTCACGCCGACCGCGCCCCGCGACGTCCCCGTCGGTACGACGCCGACCAACGCCCCGGTCGTGCGCGACGGCAGCTACGCGGTGGTCCTGCGCCCCGGCCGGACCGCGGTGCTCGCCGTCCCGCTCGACTGGGACCAGTCGCTGCAGGCCCAGCTCGACGCCCGGCTCCCCGCGGGCTCTCCCACGCCCGACGGCATCACCGTCGACGTGGTCAGCCCGCTGCTCGGCACCAGCGAGGTGTCGTTCACCGCCGGCCGGCCCGACGACTGGACGGTCCCGCTCGACGGCCGCGGACCGCTGCGGATCGGGGCGCAGTCGCAGGTGGTGGCCTACGGCAACCGCGACTCCTACGACGCGACCTTCACCACCGAGGCGCTCGCCGGCATCCACTACGTCGTGGTCCGCTGGACGGGCACCGACGAGGCCGGTCCCGGCGCCGCCGGCCTGCGGGTGCCCGCGACGCTCACCCTGCACACGACCGGCGCGGCGGGCGACGGCCTGCCCGCCTACACCCCGGCGACCGGTCTGGTCGGCCCGCAGGCGACCTCCCGGCTCGTCGACGGCACGCTGCGCGAGCCCGCCGCGGTCGAGCCGGTCGCGGAGCCGGCCGAGGATCCCGTCGTACCGCTGGGCGGGCGGGGGCTGGCGGCGGCCGCGATCGCCGGCGGGCTCGCCGTGCTGGGCCTGGTCGTGCTGCGGCACCGCCGCGCGCACCCGGGTCGGGCGCGCGGCCGGCACCGCACCTGACTACTCGACCGGCAGGCCGAGGCCCCGCGCGATGAGCATCCGCTGCACCTCGGAGGTGCCCTCGCCGATCTCGAGGATCTTGGCGTCGCGGTAGAACCGGGCGACGGGGTACTCCTCCATGAAGCCGTAGCCGCCGAAGACCTGGGTGGCGATCCGGGTCGCGGTCACGGCGGACTCCGTGGCGTAGAGCTTGGCCACCGACGCGGCGTGCTTGAACTCCTTGAGCGACGGCCCGCGGCCACCCTCCATGGCGTCCTTCATCGCGGCGGCCCGGTAGGTCAGCATCCGCGAGGCGTGCAGCATGACCTCGAGGTCGGCGATCTGGAAGGCGACACCCTGCTTGCGGCCGATCGGGCCACCCATCGTCTGGCGGTCGAGGGAGTACTCGACGCAGAGGTCGACGCAGGCCTGGATCAGGCCGACGGCGAGCGCCGCGATCGCGACCCGGCCGTCGTCGAGGATGGCGAGGAACTGGGCGTAGCCGCGGCCGCGGTCGCCGACCAGGTTGTGCTCGGGGACCCGGCAGTCGGTGAACGACAGCGGGTGGGTGTCGGAGATGTGCCAGCCGAGCTTGTCGTAGGGCGGCTCGGCGACGAAGCCGGGGGTGCCGGCCGGGACGATGATCGCGGAGATCTCGGGCTTGCCGGACTCGGAGACGCCGGTGCGGGCCGTGACCGTGACCAGGCTGGTGATGTCGGAGCCGGAGTTGGTGATGAACTGCTTGCCGCCGTTGATCACCCACTCGCCGTTGTCGAGCTCGGCGCGGGTCTTCGTGGCGCCGGCGTCGGAGCCGGCACCCGGCTCGGTGAGGCCGAAGCCGGCGAGCCGCTGGCCCGTGACCAGGTCGGGCAGCCAGGTCTTCTTCTGCTCGTCGCTGCCGTAGGTGAGGATCGGGTTGATGCCCAGGCCGACACCGGCCTCGAGCGTCACGCCCATCGACTGGTCGACCCGGCCGAGCTCCTCGATCGCCAGGCACAGCGAGGTGAACGGGCCGTCCGCCGCCTCGAGCCCGGCGCCGCCGTACTCCTCGGGGGCGGTGAGGCCGAACAGCCCCAGCTCCCCCATCTTCTGGACCACGTCGGTCGGGAAGTGGTGGGCCTTGTCCCACTCCGCCACGTGCGGGCGGATGGTGGCCTCGGCGAAGTCCCGGACGGTGCGCCGGAACTCCTCGTGCTCGCGCGACAGCTCGAACTGGCTCATGCCAGCATCCTACGACGTCAGGTTAACGTTTGCTAACCCCCGAAAGAGGTCAGTCGAGCAACGATGCCCGCAGCGCCCCCACGACCCGGTCGGCCTGCTCCGCCGTGAGGTTGTTGAAGAAGGGCAGCCGCAGCAGCCGGCCCGAGACGTCCTCGGACACGGGGCACTCGCCGGGCACGTCCGCGAAGCGCCGGCCCGCGTCCGAGCTGTGCAGCGGGACGTAGTGGAAGGTCGGCTTCACCCCGCGCGCCCCCATCCCGGCCAGCGCCCTGTCGCGCAGCGCCTGGTCGGGGAAGAGCAGGTAGAACATGTGGAACGCCTGGCGCGCACCCTCCGGCACGACCGGCAGCGTCAGCCCGAACTCGTCGGCGACCGGGGCCACCAGCTCGGCGTACCGGTTCCACACCGCCGCGCGCTTGCCGAGGATCTGGTCGTGCATCTCCAGCTGGCCGTAGAGCTGCGCGGCGAGGGTGTCGGAGAGACCGAAGGAGGACCCGGTGTCCTTCCAGGAGTACTTGTCGACCTGGCCGAGGAAGAAGGCCTGCCGGTTGGTCCCCTTGTCGAAGAGCACCCGCGCCCGGTCGACGTCCGCCGGGTCGTTGATGAGCAGCGCGCCGCCCTCGCCGCAGATGAAGTTCTTCGTCTCGTGGAAGCTCAGCGTGGCGAAGCGGCCGAAGCTGCCGAGCGGCTGGCCGTGCCAGGTCCCGAAGAGACCGTGCGCGTTGTCCTCGATCAGCGTCGCACCCGGCCACTGCGCCAGCACCTTGCGGATGCCGTCGAGGTCGCACGCGACCCCCGCGTAGTGCACGGGTACGACGGCCTTCACCCGCTCGTCCATGAGCGTGGCCAGGTGCTCGGGGTCCATGCCGAGGGTCCGCGGCTCGATGTCGCAATAGCGCAGCGTGGCACCCGCCCGGGCATAGGCCAGGGCGGTCGTGGTGAAGGTGAAGTCGGGGACCACGACGACGTCGCCGGGACCGATGTCGGTGAGCATGCCGGCCAGCTCGAGGGCGGCCGTGCAGGACGTGGTCAGCAGCACCTCGGTGGCCCCGCTCGCCTCGGCGAGCAGGGCACCGACCTTCTTCGAGAACGGCCCGGAGGCGGAGGTGTGCCCGCCGTCGAGCGCGGTCCGGACGTACTCCAGCTCGCGGCCCTCGATCGCCGGGACGTTGAAGCGGATGGTGTCCTGGGCGGTCATCGTGCCTCCGTGGTGGTGCCGGTGGTGGTTCGGGTCGCCCAGGGCAGGTCCCGGTGGAGCAGCCGGGACAGGGCGAGGTCGCTGTCGACGAAGTGGTCGCGCAGGGCGGTGACCAGGTCGGCGGGGAGGTCCGGCTCGTCGCCGGAGGACGCGTTCACCGGTCCGTCGGGGGGCGGCGGAGCGCTGGCGGGGTCGACGCCGACCGCGTCGTACACGGCCGCCAGGGCGGCAGCGCCGAGGTCGGCGTCGGTCACCTCCTCGAGGAAGCAGACGTGGGAGCTGTCGGGGAACGCCTCGAGCCAGGGGGCGAGGTGGTCGACGTACCGGCCGCGCTCGAGGTAGGCGTACGGCGAGACGGAGGTGAGCGTCGGGTCCCAGGGGCGGGAGCCCTCGAGGTTGTCGCTGAGGGCCTGCTCCAGCGTGCGCTCCTCCAGGCCGAAGCCGTGCGTGAAGCGGTAGTTGGAGACGGCGCGGGCGACCGGGTCGCGCAGCTGGGCGACGACCACCGGTGTGCCGAGCAGCGCCTGGGCCCGGCCGATCGCGGACGGGTGCTCGATGTAGCTGGTGGACTTCTCGCCGAGGACCGCCTCACCGGCGGCGTGGGCGAAGAAGGTGCGCCGGTAGCCGTCGAGGCCGGCCCCGAGGATGGCGTCGTCGAGGAACACCTTCGGCTCCGGCCGCGCCGGGCGGGCCATGGTGATGTCGGGGTGCGCGTCGAGCAGGCCCGCGAGGTAGGTCGTGCCGCAGCGCTGGCCGCCGATGACGAGGAGGTGGCGGGTCATCCGGCGCTGACCCGCTTCACGACGTGGTAGCTCTCGTGGGCGCTGACGGCGTTGAGCGTGCGCACGACGTACTCCCCCAGCATCGAGAGCATCCCGATGATGAACCCGTTGAACACGGCGAGGAGGACCACCAGGGTCGTCCACCCCTGGACGTCGCTGCCGAAGAACAGGCCGCGCAGCAGGTAGACGATGCCGATGAGGAAGGCCAGCCCGGCCACCGCGAAGCCCGCCATGGCGGCGACGCGCAGCGGGAAGGACGAGTAGGAGAACAGGATCGTGAAGACCAGCTTGAGGATCCGGGCCAGCGAGTAGTTGCTCTTGCCGACCGCGCGCGGCTCGTGCCGCACCGTCACGTTGGAGCGGTTGCTGGAGTAGAGCAGCGCCTGCCCGGTGATGTAGGGGTACGCCGTCCGGGAGGCGTTGATCCGGTCGACGACGTCGCGGCGCAGGATCCGGAAGTTCGAGACCGCCAGGTCGGTGGGCTGGCCGAAGATCCTGCGGTTCATCATCGAGATCAGCTGGCTGCCGATGCGCCGGTAGCCGGCCGCCTGCTTGCGCTCGAACTCCCCGAAGACCACGTCGCGACCGGTCATCGCCTCGTCGATGAGGACCAGCGCCTGGTCGGGCGGGTTCTGCAGGTCGTCGTCGAGGGTGATGACGTAGTCGCCGGTGGCCTCGCGGAAGCCGGCGAGGTTGGCGTTGTGCTGCCCGTAGTTGCGCAGCATGTCGAGGGCGACCACCCGCGGGTTGGCACGCGCCTTCTCGGAGATGACCTCCCAGCTGCGGTCGCGGCTGCCGTCGTTGACGAGGATGACCTCGTAGTCGAGGCCCGCCCCCTCGAAGGTCTCGACGATCCGGTCGACCGTCGTCCCGACGATCGCCTCGCTGTTGAACACGGGCACGACGAGCGAGTAGCGGAACCGCCCACGGTCGAGCAGGGCCGGAGTGGTCATCGGCGGCAGCGCCATCCCTTCCAGGGGTCGAGGTCCGCACGAGGATAACCGCGTGAGCGGTCCTGCCTCGAACCGTGATCGGCCATGGCGTGCACCGGAGCCGGTGGCATACTGCCCGGCGATGACCACACCACGGACCGGACTCGCCCGCGAGGTCGCAGTGCTGGCGCCGCCCGTGCTGGCCCTGCTCGCCCTCCTCCAGATCGCCACCGGCCCCGACACCGGCCACCTGGCGCTGGCGCGGGCCGGCCTCGTCGTGGCCGTGGGACACCTGCTCCCCGGCGCGGTCGTGTGGCGGCTGGTGCGCCCCGAGCGCGGCTGGCTGGTCGAGGACGTCGTCATGGGTCTCGGGATCGGCCTCGCCCTGGCGGTCCCCGGGCACGTGCTGGCGGTCGTCGTCGGCGTCCCGGCGCTGGGGATCGCACTCCCCCTGCTGGTCGGGGCGAGCGTGCTGGCCGTCCCGGCATCCCGCGCCCGCGTCCTCTCCCGACGCTGCGAGCCGCTCCCCTGGCTGTGGGGCGCCGCGACGTCCGCGAGCGCGCTGCTGCCGGCGCTCGGAGCCTGGGACGCCTGGGCGCAGCGCCTCGACGTCCGCGGCTGGACGGTCCAGTACGTCGACCTGCCCTACCACTCCGCACTGGCCCACGCGGTCTCCGAGCGGTTCCCGCCGCACTACCCGCAGGTCGCGGCCGAGCGGCTCACCTACCACTGGTTCGCGCACGCGTGGACGGCCCAGGTCTCCGCCGTCTCGGACACCGGGGTCGACCAGCTGCTGTGGCGCTTCAACCCGGCGCTCCTCGCGGTCGTCGTCCCCCTGGCGACGGCGGTGGTGGCCGTGCGGATCACCGGGCGCGCCTGGGCCGGGCCCGCAGCCGCGGCGGTCGCCTTCCTGCTCCTCGACGTCCGCCCCTGGGGCGTGTCCGGGCTCAGCAACCCGCTCGCGTCGCCGATGTCGCCGACCCAGCAGTTCGGGCTGCTCGTGCTGCTCACCCTGCTCGCGGTCCTCGTGCTCCGCTGGCGCGGGGAGGTCGGCGCCCGGGCCAGCCTGCCGGTCCTGCTCCTGCTCCTCGTCGTGACCGGCGGCTCCAAGGGCAGCATGCTCCCCGTGCTCGTCGCCGGAGCGGTCGCGGCGGCCGGTGTGCTGCTCCTGGTGCGCCGGCGTGACGCGCTCCGGGTCGTCGGCGCCGACGCTCTCCTGGCCGGGGTGACGCTCCTGGTGCTCAACCGGCTGATGTTCGGCGGCGGCGACGGCGGCGTCAGCCTGGACCTCGGCGCGGACTACGTCGCCGCGCGCAGCCAGGGCCTGCTCGGCCGGGAGGTGGAGCTCGCCAGCGCCCTGGGCGTCCTCGTGCTCGTCCTCGCGACGCTGCCCCTCGTGCTCGCCCTCCTGGGCGGGCTCGCCCTCGCCGTCGACCGGGGCACCCGCACCGACCCGGTCACCTGGCTGCTGCTCGGCGGCGGCGTCGCCGGCGTGGGCGCCGTGGTGGCGCTGACGCACCCGGGCGGCTCCCAGGGCTACTTCTACAAGGCGGCCGAGCCGCTGCTGGCGCTCGCCGGGGTGTGGGGCACGGTCGTGCTCTGGGAGCGGGCGGGGGCCCGCCCCCGCCTGGTCCTGGCCGGGGTCGTGACCGGCCCGGTCGCGCTGCAGGCGACGCTGCTCGCCTTCGACCACGGGCGTGCGCCCGGTGCCGGCGGGGCCCTGCTGTCGGTCGCGGTCCTGCTCGCCCTCGTCGCCGCCGGCGCGTACGCCGCCAGCCGCGCCAGCGGGGCCGGCCGGGCCGGGTTCGTCGCGACGGCCGCGCTCGCGCTGCTGGCCGCCGGCGTGGTGCCCACCGCGCACGCGGTCGTCGAGTGGGAGCGCCCGACCGCGATCGCCTCCGACCGACCGATCCCCACGGGCATCAACGGCACCGACATCCGGGTCCTGCGCTGGCTGCACGACCACTCGGAGCGCGGTGACCTCGTCGCCACCAACAAGCACTGCCTCGGCCGGGTCGCGGACCCGTGCGACCGGCGGCGCTTCTTCATCGGCGCCTACAGCGGGCGCGGTGTCGTGATCGAGGGCTGGACCTACAACCGCCGCGTGGCCCCGCTCTACCCCGACTACGGGACCGCGCAGTTCCGCGACGACCAGTTCTGGGACCAGGACCTGCTCGCCCTCAACGACGGCTTCCTCACCGCACCCGGCGCCGAGGGTGCCGCGGCCCTGTGGGACCTGGGCGTGCGCTGGCTCGTCGTGTGGCGCGACGCCCCGCACGCGGCCGACCTGGCGCCGTACGCCGAGAAGGTGCGCTCGGGCCGGACCCTCGACGTCTACCGCCTGACGCCGGCCGGATGAGCGCCCGGCGCGACACGTCCGCCCTCGCGGTCGCCTCCCTCGTCTCCGGCGCCCTGGCCTATGTCGTCTTCGCCACCACCACCCGCGCCCTCGGCACCGAGCAGGCCGCCCCGGTCGCGGTGCTGTGGACCTGGTGGGGCCTGTCGGCGGCGGCGATCACCTTCCCGGTCCAGCACTGGATGGCCCGGTCGGTGGCGGCCCACGGGGGCTTCGCGGCGGTGCGGGCGGCGCTGCCCTCCGTCGCCGGCCTGAGCCTCGCGGTCGCCGGCCTGGCGGGGGTCGTGGCGTGGTTGCTGCGCGACCCGCTCTTCCACCGCGACGACGCCGGCTTCCCGGCGCTGGTCGCGGCGCTGACCTTCGGCTCCTTCGCGATGGGCGCGGTCCGCGGTGCGCTGACCGCCCACGAGCGGTTCCGGGACCTCGCCGTGACCATCGTCGCCGAGAACGGCCTGCGCACCGTCGGCGTCATCGCCCTGTGGGCGGCCGGCGTCGACTCCCCACTCGCCTACGGACTCGTCCTGGTCGCGGGGCACGCCTGCGGTCTCGCGTGGACCTCCGCGCTCGCGCTCCCGGCCACCGGCGAGCCGGGATCGGACCCACGACGTTCGGCGCTCTCGCTGCTGGCCGGCGCCTCGGCGGGCCAACTGCTGGCCCAGTTCGTGCTGACGGGCGGGCCGCTGGTGCTCGCCGTGCAGGGTGGCGCGGCCACGGACGTGACCGCGCTGTTCGTGGCTTTGGCGGTGTACCGCGCGCCGTTCATCGTCGCCCTCGGCGTGGTGCCGCAGCTGACCGGTCGCGTCACCCGCTCCGTCGTCGAGGGTCGACACGACGAGGTACGCCGCCTGCGCCGGACGCTCCTCGCCGGCACCGCTGTGCTCGGCGCGGGAGCCGTCGCCGTCGGGCTCTGGGTCGCTCCCCCGATCGTCCGGCTCGTCTTCGGCGCGGACGCCGACCTCCCCGGCCGGCCGAGCGCGCTGCTGGCGGTCGGCAGCGTGCTCGCCGTCGCGAACCTGGTCGCGACCGTGCTTGCGATCGCCCACGGGCACGCCCGGATCGCCGCGGTCGGCTGGCTGGCCGGCATGGCTGGCGCCGCCGTGGTCCTCCTGACGGACCTGGCCGCGCTCGACCGCATCGGCACCGCCTTCCTCGTCGCCGAGGCGATCGCCTTCGCGGTGCTGCTGGGCGTCAGGAGCCCTCGAACGCCCCGGTCCGGCTGAGCAGGCGCCACACCGGGCGCTGGCGCGCCTTCACGTACGCCGCCGTGTAGTGGTGGTCGTCGCGCCAGACGACCTGGCCGTCGACCACCGGCAGGCACCACGGTGCGCCCTCGCAGAAGGCCGGGTTGAGGTTGAGCAGCTCGACGTTGGGGTGCTCGGCCGCCACGGCGGAGACGTAGCCGTCCACCGGGGTGCCGCCGTCGGGGACCGGCACGGAGCACTGGCCGAGGGTCGAGGCCGAGGCCAGGCAGTCGGTCGGGTCGAAGGTCTCGGGCATCACCAGCCGGGAGACGACCAGCACGTGGGGCACCAGCGCGCTCACCTTCTCCAGGGTGGCGCTCGTGGTCTCCCAGGTGAGCCTGTCCAGCGGCTCGCGGGGGCCGTCACGGCGGGACACCACGTCGCCCCACTCCTCGACGTCGTCACGCGGGCGGGCGAGGAGGATGACGACGTCCGGGTCGAGCTGGGGCAGCACGTCGTCGTACCAGCCCTCTCGTGCCCTGCGGCAGTCCTCGGAGCCCTCGGCGCCCATCTTCGAGTTCGTGAGCTCCTCCTGCCAGGTGCAGCCGGGGAGCACGTTGAACGACATGTCCCAGTCGCGGTCGCGGGCGAGGCGGCGGAACATCGGGACCATCATCTGGGCCTGGCTGTCGCCGACGAGCAGCACCCGGGTGCCGGCGCCGCGGTGATCGCGGCAGGCGTCGACGTCGTCGACCGTGCACGACTGGACCGCTCCGTGGTCGTCGACGACCTTCTTCCAGTCGATGTCGGCGGGCACCGACGCCCGGCCACCGGGCGCGCCCGACGCCGGCCCGGCCGCGGCCGCGACCTCCGGCCGGCGGTCCTGCTCGAGCAGGCCCGGCGCGACGACGACGGCGACCAGGGTGCTCACGGCGAGACCGGCGACGACGCTGGACCACCGGAGCCGGTCGAGCACGGCCGCCTTGCGGACCGGCATCTCGAGGACCTCGTACGACAGCGCCGCGAGGCCGGTGCTGACACCGGTGGCGAGGACGGCGATGACCAGCGGACCGGAGTCGAGGACGGTCGTCAGCGCGACGATGACGGGCCAGTGCCACAGGTAGGTGCCGTAGGAGATCTTGCCGAGGAAGACCGGGATCCTCGTGCCGAGCACCCGGTTCAGGGCGGCGCCCTCGGTCTGCGCCAGCGCCCCGAGGAGCACGACGGCCGCGGCGCAGGCGCCGAGCCCGCGCCACGACGCCGACACGTCGAGCAGGCCGCTGCCGAGGACGAGCAGCGCCAGGAGTGAGAGCCACCCGGCGGCGACGGCCACGCGGCGCGGGGTCGGCTGCGGTCGCCGCTGCAGCGCCAGGGCCAGGAGCACACCGGCCAGCAGCTGGTAGAGGCGGGCGTCGGTCCCGTAGTACGCCCGGTCCACGTCGACCCCGGCCCAGTACACCTGCGCGGCCACGGAGCAGACCAGCAGCGCGCCCACGATCCAACGGAGCAGCGCGACCCGCTTGAGGACCACGAGGAGCAGCACGAGCAGCGGGAAGAAGACGTAGAACTGCTCCTCGATCGACAGCGACCAGAAGTGCAGGAAGGGGCTCTTCTCGCTGTCCGCGGCGAAGTAGTCGCCGGCGGCGTCGGCGAAGTGCCAGTTCGAGTAGTAGAGCAGGGCGGAGCGCGCGTCACCGACCAGCGAGATCCGGGCAGGCACGGACCAGAGCACCGTGAAGACACCGGCCACGGCGACCACGACGACGACCGCTGCGGGCAGCAACCGCCGGGCGCGACGGGCGTAGAAGCGACCCAGCGCGAAGGAGTCCGTGCGCTCGACCTCGGCCAGGATCACGCTCGACACCAGGAAGCCGGAGAGCACGAAGAACAGGTCGACACCGACGAACCCGCCGGTCGCGAGCGCCAGGCCGGAGTGGAAGAGCACCACCAGGTAGACCGCGACGGTGCGGAGCCCGTCGAACTCGGGCCGGTAGGTGCGGATCACGCGGGCAGGCTAAGCGCTCCCCGGCACCGGACCCAAGCCGCAGCGGACGGCGTCGGCGTCCATGTGCCGAAGGGGCGCGTCGACCCCCGGCAGGTAGCCCCTAGACTGCCCGGGCAGTCGCACAACCGTTGTTACGCCACCGAAGCAGGAGAGTCCGCGTGCCTGAGACCAAGCCGTTGCAGAAGGTCCTCGTCGCCAACCGTGGCGAGATCGCCGTCCGGGTCATCCGTGCCGCGAAGGACGCCGGCATCGGCAGCGTCGCGGTGTACGCCGAGCCCGACGCCAACGCCCTGTTCGTCCGGCTCGCCGACGAGGCCTACTCCCTCGACGGAACCACCCCGGCCGACTCCTACCTCGTGATCGACAAGATCATCGACGTCGCGAAGAAGTCGGGCGCCGACTCCGTGCACCCCGGCTACGGCTTCCTCGCCGAGAACGCCCAGTTCGCCCAGGCCGTCATCGACGCCGGGCTGACCTGGATCGGCCCCTCCCCCGAGGCCATCGACGGCCTCGGCGACAAGGCCAAGGCCAAGCAGATCGCCCTCGCCGCCGGCGCCCCCCTCGCCCCGGGCCTCAAGGACCCGGTCGAGTCCGCCGACGAGATCGTCGCGTTCGCCAAGGAGCACGGCCTCCCGGTCGCCATCAAGGCGGTCTTCGGCGGCGGCGGCCGCGGCCTGAAGGTCGCCCGCACCCTCGAGGAGATCCCCGAGCTCTACGAGTCCGCCACCCGCGAAGCCATCGCCGCCTTCGGCCGCGGCGAGTGCCTGGTCGAGAAGTTCCTCGACAAGCCCCGCCACGTCGAGACCCAGTGCCTGGCCGACAAGTACGGCAACGTCGTGGTCGTCTCCACCCGCGACTGCTCCCTGCAGCGCCGCCACCAGAAGCTGGTCGAGGAGGCCCCCGCGCCGTTCCTGACCGACGAGCAGAACAAGCGCCTCTACGAGTCCTCCAAGGCCATCCTCAAGGAGGCCGGCTACGTCGGCGCCGGCACGTGCGAGTTCCTCGTCGCCGCCGACGGCACGATCTCCTTCCTCGAGGTCAACACCCGCCTCCAGGTCGAGCACTGTGTCTCCGAGGAGGTCACCGGCATCGACCTGGTCCGCGAGATGTTCCGCATCGCGGCCGGCGAGGAGCTCGGCTACGACGACCCCGAGGTCCGCGGCCACTCCATCGAGTACCGCATCAACGCCGAGGACGGCGGCAACAACTTCATGCCCGCCCCCGGCACCCTCACCAAGTGGAACCCGCCGCAGGGCCCGGGCATCCGCGTCGACGGCGGCTACGAGAACGGCGAGACCATCCCGGGCGCGTTCGACTCGCTGATCGCCAAGCTGATCGTCACCGGCCGCGACCGCACCCAGGCCATCGAGCGCTCGCGGCGCGCGATCGCCGAGTTCGAGGTCGACGGCATGCCCACCGCGCTCACCTTCGACGAGGTCATCGTCAACGACCCCGCCTGGGTCGCCTCCTCGAACCCGACCGGCGAGGGCTCCTTCGACGTCTACACCACGTGGATCGAGACCGAGTTCGACAACCAGATCGAGCCCTACAAGGGCACCGCCGGCGAGACCGACGAGCCCGAGGAGAAGCAGAAGGTCGTCGTCGAGGTCGGCGGCAAGCGGATCGAGGTCGTCCTCCCGGCCGGCCTGGGCGGCATCGCCTCCGGTCCCGCTGCCGGTGCGAAGAAGCCCAAGCGTGCCGCCGGCAAGAAGGCCGCCGCGGCCGCGTCGGGTGACGCCGTCACCTCCCCGATGCAGGGCACCATCGTCAAGGTCGCCGTCACCGAGGGCCAGGAGGTCGCCGAGGGCGACGTCGTCGTGGTCCTCGAGGCCATGAAGATGGAGCAGCCCCTCAAGGCCCACAAGGCCGGCACCATCACCGGCCTCACCGCCGAGGTCGGCGCCACCATCGGCAACGGCGAGGTCGTCGCCGAGATCAAGGACGCCAGCGCCTGAGCCCGCTGCGCGGGGCGGACGCAGGTCACGCCGTACGACGCACGGACGGCCCGGCCTCCCCGGCCGGGTCCGTCCAGCGCACGGCGTGCGCCCGCCCGGCGGCCTTGGCGCGGTAGAGCGCCTCGTCCGCACGGGCCATGGCCTGTCCGATGTCGTCGTCCGGCTGGACCGCGGCGAGGCCGAAGCTCGCCGTCGACGGCTCCGCTCCGCCGGACGCGCGGTAGTGCTGCGCGACGTCGGCCGCGACCTGCTCGGCGCGGTCGTCGAGGGTCAGCAGCACGAACTCGTCGCCGCCCAGGCGACCGACGAGGCCGCGGGCCCCGACGACCTCCTCGCAGGCGTCGGCGAAACGGGTCAGCGCGCTGTCGCCGGCGGCGTGCCCGAACCCGTCGTTGAGCTCCTTGAACCGGTCGAGGTCGGCGACGAGGACCGCGGGCGCCTGGCCGAGGCCGCCCGTGGCGATCTCGCGTCGCGCCAGGCGCAGGAACTCGTCGCGGTTGAGCAGGCCGGTCAGGCCGTCGCGGGTCGCACGGCGGCGCAGGTCGGAGGTCTGCTGCTCGTGGCTGAGCGCGGACATGCCGAAGGTGACGACGACCAGCAGGATCATCGTGAGCAGCGTGGTCGCCTGCGACCCGAAGCCGGCGAGGAAGACGGGGTGCCGCGGCCCGACGGCGACGAAGACGCCGGTCCGGGCGAGGTAGAAGGCGCCGATCGCGGTCGACGCGACCGCCATCGACAGCACCGCGAAGTGCACCTGCGCCCGGGACTCCGCCACCAGGTCCCGCTCGCCGAGGAGGCACCACAGCTCGACGGCGGAGCGGCTGATCAGCAGCGCCATCCCGGCGAGGTAGAACGCACCACCGGCCCACACGTCGTGCGCGGGGTCGTCGAGCAGCGACGCGGGCAGCACCACGGCCGGCCCGACGGCGAGCTGCCAGCGCGGCAGGGCCCGGCCCCGCAGCGAGCGCGCTCCCGCCCACACGCAGCCCGCGCCGAGAACGCCGGTGGCATTGCCGAGCGGGTTGGCGACGGCCTGGACCGGCGTGCCGTTGAGCACGAACAGCGACGCGCTGACGATGAACAGCCCGAGGGACACGCACCACCAGCCGCTGTAGGCCGACCGGGTGGACCGGTAGGTCGCGCCCCAGAAGAGCACCAGGACGCACGCCGCGACCAACCCGAAGGCGACGCGGAGGGTCAGGGTGTCCAGCACGTCCTCAGGCTAGGCACGCCCGTGTACGACGGCAGGCCGTTGCGTGAGGAGCCCGCCGATCATGACCGGACGAGGTGGCGCAATGGTCACTTCGAGCCGGGCCGTCGGCGCCGGTGCGGGACCTAGGTCCCTGCTCACGGCGCTCGGATCCGGCTCGTAGGGTGGCCGCGTGAGCCAGCTGCGCGACCCCGCCCACCGGGTCAGTCCCCGCGCCCGCACGATGTGGCAGCTCGAGGCGGGGATCGAGGCGCTCGTCGCCGTCGTGGTCGGCGTCGTCGCCGCGCTCGTGTGGGTCCCGGGCGGCCTGCGCTGGGGGCTGGCGCTGGCGGTGGTCGTCGGGTGCGTGGGGCTCGCGGTCGTCGTACCGCTGTGGCGCTACCGGGTGCACCGCTGGGAGGTGTCCGCGACGGCGGTCTACACCCAGCGCGGCTGGTGGGCGCGCGAGCGCCGGATCGCGCCGATGTCGCGGGTGCAGACGGTCGACTTCGCGCAGGGTCCCCTCGCGCGGCTCTTCGGCCTGGCGACCGTGACGGTGACGACCGCGTCGGCGGCGGGGCCGCTGCAGATCGAGGGCCTCGACCGCGACGTGGCACTCCGGCTGGTCGACGAGCTGACCCGCAAGGCCGACCTCGTCGAGGGCGACGCGACGTGAGCCTCCCCGTCGCGGACGAGGCGCCGTGGCAGCGGCTGGACCCGCGCATGCTGCTGGTCCACCCGATCACCGAGCTCGTCAAGTTCCTTCCGGTCCTGGTCGGCCTGCTCGTCGCCGGTGGCGCGTCGGGCACCGGCCCGTGGGCCCTCCTCGGCGTCGGCTTCCCGGTCGGCCTCGGCGTGGTCCGCTACCTCACGACGACCTACCGCGTCACCGGCTCGCGCGTCGAGCTGCGCCGCGGCCTGCTGCAGCGGCACAACCTGTCGACGCCGGTCGACCGGGTCCGTACGGTCGACCTGACCGCCTCCCCGATCCACCGGGTGCTCGGCCTCGCCGCGATCGTGATCGGCACCGGCAGCGTGGCCAGCGACGACGACGAGCGGCTGCTGCTCGACGCCCTCCCCCGCGAGCAGGCGAGCGCGCTGCGCGCCCAGCTGCTGGCGTCCCCGGCGACGGGCGCGGGTGCGGGCTCGCCGGACGCGGCCGGCCTGCCGGGCGTCGTACCGGAGGCGGTGGTGGCGCGCTTCTCGCCGCGCTGGCTCTGGTACGCCCCGTTCAGCGGCGCCGTGCTGGTCGCCACCGGTGCGGTCGTCGGTACGACGGCCCCGCTCCTGCAGTCCGTCGACATCCGGATCAGCGAGGACGACCTCGACGTCTTCTCCCCCGGCGTCGTTGGTGCCCTCGCGGTCGCCGTGCTGCTGCTGGTCGCGACGCTCGCGGTGGTCGGGTACCTCGTCGTCAACGGCGGCTTCCTGCTCGCCCGGCAGGGCGCGACCTGGCACGTGCGCCGCGGGTTGCTCACCCAGCGCGAGACCAGCATCGACGTCGCCCGGCTGGCCGGCGCCACGATCGGCGAGCCGGCCGCGCTCCGGCTGGCCCGCGGACGGCGCGTCAACGCGATCGTGACGGGGCTGCGCGGCAGCCAACAGTCCTCGACCGTGCTGCTCCCCCCGGCGCCGTACCCGACCGCGGTCACCACGACGAGCGCCGTCCTCGGCGACCAGGCACCCGTGACCGGCGCGCTGCGCGGCCACGGCCGGGCCGCGACCACCCGTCGCTTCACCCGCGCCCTGCTGGGCGCGGCACCCTTCGCGGCGTTGCCGGTCCTGGCGGTGCTGGCCGGGGCATCCGCGGGACTGCTCGTCCTCCCGCTGGTCGCGGTCGCCGCCGCGCTCGCCCTCGCCGCCGACCGCGCCCGCGCCCTGGGCCACGCGCACCTGGCCGGCCACGTGGTCACCCGGTCCGGGTCGGTCCTGCGCCGACGTGACGCGCTGGCCGACGCCCACGTCATCGGCTGGAACCTCCGCGCCACCTGGTTCCAGCGCCGCGCCGGCCTGGTCACCGTCGCCGCGACCACCGCCGGCGGCACCGGCCAGGTCGGCGTGTACGACGTCCCGGCGCCCGACGCGATCACCCTCGCCCTGGCCGCGACCCCCGGCCTGCTCGACGAGTTCCTGGAGGACGCCGGATGAGCGACACGACCGACCCGACCAGCGACCCGACCAGCGTCCCCGACGGGACCTACGCCCCCGTCCCCGACGGCCGCCCCGACCCGGGCGAGGTCGTCTGGGCGTGGGTGCCCTACGAGGACGACCCGCAGCAGGGCAAGGACCGCCCGGTGCTCGTCATCGGCACCGCAGCCGGCCCCGCCGGGGAGCAGCTGCTCCACTGCCTGGTGATGACGAGCAAGGACCACGACCGCGACGCCGCCCAGGAGGCGGCCGCCGGCCGCTTCTGGATGGACGTCGGCTCCGGGGCGTGGGACCCGCGCGGGCGCCCCAGCGAGGTCCGGCTCAACCGGCTGCTCGTGATCGCCGCCGACACGGTCCGGCGCGAGGGCGCGGCCCTTCCCGCCGACGTCTACGCGGCGGTCGTCGAGGCCCGACTGCCGTTCGCCTGAGCCTCAGCGCATCAGGAACGAGGCCCGCCACACCTTGCGGTCCCGCTCGCCGACCATGCCGTTCTCCTGCAGCACCGGCATGACCTTCTCGCCCATCCAGGCGATCGTCTCGCGGTAGGCCTCGTTGCCGAGCGCCTGGCGGCGGGCCTCCTGGGGGTCGAGCCCAACGGCGGCGTACACGTCGGGGTGGACCAGCGAGCGCATGGTGACATAGGCGACCTGGGCGGTCAGGGCCTGGTGCCAGCGCAGCTTCGCGCGGCTCAGCCCCTTGACGGCGGAGGCGAGCTCGTCGCGCGCGAAGGTGACGTGGCGGGCCTCCTCGGTCACGTGGATGCGCGCGATCATCCGGGCCAGGGGCTGGATCCGCTCGTCGCGCATCAGGTCGCGCTGCCAGCGGTCGACCGGCTCCTCGCCGATCAGGATGCCGGCGTACGCACTCGCGCCGCGCAGCGCGACCGGACCCAGCCGCGCGAGGCGGTACGGCGTCCGGCGCGGGCCGTAGGCACGCACGCCCATCGCCTCGATGGCCCGCCCGAACATCACGGTGTGGCGGGTCTCGTCGCCGACCTCAGTCAGCATGAACTGGGTGCGCGCGGAGCGCGGGTCCTCACGGTAGGCGTCGCGCAGCAGGATCTGCATCAGCACGACCTCGAACCAGATCCCGACACTGACCATGCTCGCGACCTCGTGCAGCGACAGCTCGATGCGCTGCTCCTCGCTGAGCCGGTCCCACAGCGGCGTACCGTAGAGCGACATCCGCTCCGGCTGCATCCACCACAGGCCCGGCACCGGCGGCGCGCTCCAGTCGATGTCGACGTCGGGGTCGTAGGACTGGCGGGCCGTCGAGCGCAGCAGCCGCTCGGACAGGGCCTCGGCGTTCGGGGAGGCGACCTCGGCAGCGGGGTCGAGCAGGGTCATCGCGGGAGATCCTTCGAAAACTAGATGTGACCATCGGTAACGTCTAACTGTACTGTTGTGCCCATGGCCTCCAACGTCAAGAGCGACGGGCGCACGACCCGCTGGGAGAAGCACCGGGCTGCCCGGCGCGAGGAGTTCGTCCAGGCGGCGGTCCGCGCCATCGACACCCTCGGCCCCGACGCATCGGTCGCCGACATCGCCGCCGAGGCGGGCGTCAGCAAGCCGGTGCTCTACCGCTACTTCGCCGACAAGTCCGAGCTGCACGCCGCGGTCGGCGCCTGGGGCACCGACCTGGTCCTCGAGCGGGTCATCGCCGCCGTCCTCCTGCCCGCGAGCTCCCGCGAACGGGTGACCGCGGGCGTCGAGGCTTACCTCGGCACCATCGCCGAGCACCCGCAGGCCTTCCTCCTGCTCACCCGCCAGCACGCCGGCGGCGACCCGCTGGCGGCCGGCAAGGACCTGATCGCCTCCAAGCTCTCCCGGATGCTCGGCGACGCCCTGCGCCTGCTGGGCGGCGACGCGGGCGCCGCCGAGCCGTGGTCGCACGCCATCGTCGGGCTCGGCAGCTCGGTCGGCCAGTGGTGGCTCGAGCGCCGCACCATGTCGCGCGCCGCGGCCGCCGCCTACCTCGGCGAGTTCATCTGGCACGCGCTGTCCGGAGCCGCGGCCGAGCACGGCGTCGACCTCTCCGCCCTCGACCCCCAGCTCGGCGCGGACAACGTCCGCCCGCTGCGCAAGGAGCCGAAGGAGTCCGGGCGATGAGCGTCGCGCACGAGCCCCAGGAGCTGTACGACGGCCCGGCGGTCGTCCACGTCGACGGCACCGACCACGGCGTCGTCGTCACCCTGCGCGGCAGCTTCCAGCCCCTCGACGGCCTGTTCCACTGGTACGGCCGCGTCGCCGCCGGCACCCCCGTCGACGACGTGCGCAGCGGCAGCACGGTCACCCTGCGCACGGAAGCCGGCGAGGCGACCGCCCGGCTGTCCGACAAGGACACGTGGGGGCGGTTCCGGATCACGGGGACGGG
The DNA here is from genome assembly GCF_057586415.1 of Nocardioides sp. SRI_004. Taxonomy (NCBI): domain Bacteria; kingdom Bacillati; phylum Actinomycetota; class Actinomycetes; order Propionibacteriales; family Nocardioidaceae; genus Nocardioides; species Nocardioides sp. SRI_004. The sequence goes on along the minus strand of NZ_JBYCZV010000009.1, from coordinate 177,100 downwards.
GACGCCTCCGTTCTGAGGCAGGGCCGTCCGCCAGCGGTAGCGTCACGTCCATGTCGACCGACGACGCGTGGAGCCAGTACGAAGCCTTCGGCGAGGGTGATCGTTCGACTCTGACGCCACGACAACGTGCGGTCTTCGCCATCTGCGACCTACGCCAGGAGATCAACTCCGGCGGGTTCGACTCCTACTTCCGCTCCTGGGGAGGAGACACCGCACCCCTTGCTCTCGCCGCCCTCCCCGAGGCACTGGGCGAGCGGTGGGCCATGCTGCTGCGGGAGGGGATGCAGGTGCTCGGCCCCGACTACCCAGCGAGCGCCGATGCGCGGTTCGACGTACTCGACTCCCACAATCTCGACGCGGTGCTGGACGGGCTCGACGAGAGGTTCTACGACCTCGAGGCCGCGACCGACGCGAACGACCTGATCGACGCCTACCTGCAAGCCGGCTCCTAGTCACCGGTCCACGAGCCCGTCCGGCCACGCCCGTCCGGCCACGCCCGTCCGGCCACGCCCGTCCGGCCACGCCCATCCGGTCGTCCACAGGGACCGCTTGCCACTGGCTATCGAACGCATGTTCGCTTATCATGGATGCATGGCCGAACTCGCCTACCTCGATGCGGCAGCGTTGCTCGCTGCCGAGGAGTCCGGGGTGCGCCAGCGGCGCCAGGCCGACGTCGAGGCGATGGACCGCCTGCTCGCCTGGTGCGACCACCACTCCGAGGACCCGCAGTCCCAGCCCGGAGCGGTCCCGGGCATCGGAGGCGACCGCCTGGTCACGATCGGCGGTGAAGGAACGCCGCCGGTGGCCGAGCTGTGCTTCGAGGAGTTCGCGATCGCCGCCCACGCCGGCGTGATCGCGACCGCCAACCGGGCCGCCGACCTGCTCGACCTGCGCCACCGCCTTCCGAACGTGTACGACGCCGTGCGGGCCCTGCGCCTTGAGCTGTGGGTCGCGCGCAAGGTCGCCTCGATGTCACGCAGGCTCGACCGCGACCGGGTGACGGTCGTCGACATCGCCGTCGCAGCCGCCGCTGACGAGTCTCCGTCGCGCGTCCTCGCGCTGGCCGAGGCCAAGGTCATCGAGGCCGACGTCGAGGCCCACCGTCGGCGGATCGCCGACGACGAGGCAAGGAAGGGCGTGTGGCTGCGCCGCAAGCGCCCCGGCGAACGCGCCGGTGGCATCGCCGCCGAGGCGGACGTCCAGAGCCTGGGGATGCGGCTGTCCACCGCGGGAGCCGAGGAGCTGGCCGAGTTCATCGACCACCTCGCCGGCACCATCGCCGACCAGCACGTCCCGACCCACCCCGACGACGTGAAGACGATGGACCAGTTCCGCGCCGAGGCGGCCGAGCTGCTCGCCGACCCCGCCGCGGCGCTCGCCCTCCTCACCGGCCCGCCCGACCAGCCCGACGAGCCCGACCAGCCCGCACCCGAGTCGCTCGCGGCGAAGCGCCACCGCCGCCCCGCGACCATCAACGTCTTCCTCAGCCAGGACGTCCTGTCCGGCAACGCCGACGGTGTCGCCCGGGTCGACGGAATCGGCCCGCTGCTGCTCGACCAGCTCGCCGCCCTCCTGCACCGCCGAGACATCGCCGTCCTCCCGGTCGTGGACCTCACCATCGGGCGCGCCGTCAGCGGCTATGAGCATCCCACGTCGATGAAGCGCCGCACGCTCCTCCGCACCCGGCGCGACGTGTTCCCCCACTCACCCCGCCGCGGCACCAGCCTCCTCGACCACGACCACCCCTCGCCGTACGACCCCACCGGCCCACCCGGCCAGACAAGTGACCACAACGACGCACCCCTGGCCCGCCGCGACCATCGCGCGAAGACCCATCTCGGCTTCCGCGTGGTCCAGCTCGGCCTCGGCGCCTACCGCTGGGAGACACCCCACGGACTCGCCCGCGTCGTCACCGGCAACGGCACCACCTCCGTCGAGCTGATCCGCGACCGGAAAGGCAAGGCGATCGGCGAGATCTACCCGGCCCACCGCCGCGTCGCCTGCGCTCTCTCGACGATGTGACGCTCACGCGGCGGCAGGTCGCCGTAGGGTCACGGCATGACCGTGATCCCGGCGACCCGCCAGGAGCCTGCACGTCGCGACCGCAGGGCGGGCGTGGTCGCCACGGGGCTGTCCGTCGCCCTCTACGCCGCGTCGGTGCCGAGTGGGCTGGGGTCCGACTTCGACGGATACATCTGGGCCGCACGCTTGCTGGACCACCAGTTCCTCCTCGGCGCCCTCGGCTGCACCCTCTCGATCCTCGGCGCCGTCACGCTGCTGCGCGGTTGGCGCCTCGGCATCGGCCTCGCCGTCGCCCTCAGCCTCGGCGTGCTGTGGACGGGGTGGGGCGCGTTGGGCGCCGCCTTCGCCGACAGCCATGACGAGCGACTCTCCGGAGTCGAGAACCCGGACCGCACGCTCCGGACCCGCGTGCTCCTGTCCGGTTTCGTCGATCCGATCTACGAGATCCAGGTGGAGCAGACCGACCGCGGGTTGCTCAACCGCAGGTTCACCCTCGGCTGCATCGACGGCGACGCGCTCTCGATCGACCAGTTGCGGTGGGACGACGGCGCACTGATCGTGGACTCGTCCGCCGGGGCTGTCGCCGTCACGGTCGACGAAGGTGGACGGCCGGGCTACATCCGCCCGTTTCCCGACTCCTCGCTCGACGAAGGCTCCGTGGGTCCGGTCAGGCTCTACCCCTGCTAGCAGCGACCACCGGCGCTCTCACCCCGGCGTGACGATCACGTTGACCGCCTCGAACCCCTCGACCCCACCCCGGTAGGAGTGCGGCCGGTCGGCGGCGAACCGCACGTGGTCCCCCGGCCCGAAGGCGACCACCTCGTCGTCGTACTCCACCGACCCCGAGCCGGACAGCACGACCAGCTGCTCCTCGACGCCCGCCACGTGGGCGCCCGATCGCCGCTCAGCTCCGGGCGCGAGGCGGAGCAGGTAGACCTCGGTCGTCCGGCCCGGCTCGCGCACGACCCGCACGCGTGTCGCGAGGATGCCGTCGTCGGCGATGACCGCGCCGTCGCGGTCGTCCATCAGCGCCGCCATCGGTACGCCGAGCGGCGTCGCCACCGCGTACAGGGTGTCGAGCGTCGGGTTGCGCTGCCCGGTCTCGAGCTCCGAGAGCGTGCCCTTGCCGATGCCGGCCTCGGCGGCCAGGGCCGAGAGGGACAGCCCGCGGGCCTCGCGCAGCGCGCGGATCCGGGCGCCGACGCCGGCGCGATCGGGACCCGGGCCGTCCACTCGCGCCATCGGCGTCCCTTCACCTAGAGTGTTCCGTATACAGAACGCCGCGCAGGTGTTCGCGAGAGCCAGTCGGAGGAGGCGGCGTGTCCGAGGAGACTACCCACGGCCCGGTGCTCGCCGGTGTGGTCACGGCGGTCGTCGGGTTCAGCAGCTCGTTCGTCGTGGTGCTCGCCGGCCTCACCGCCGTCGGCGCGTCCCCCGACCAGGCCGCCTCCGGCCTGCTCACGCTGCTCGTCACCCAGGCCGCCGGGATGCTGTGGCTCTCGGTGCGGCACCGCACTCCCGTCGTCCTCGCCTGGTCCACGCCCGGCGCCGCGCTGCTCGCCTCGGCCACAGGCGTCACCGGCGGCTGGCCGGCCGCCGTCGGTGCGTTCGTCGCGACGGGGGTCCTGATCGTCCTGACCGCGCTCGTCCCCCGGCTCGGCGACCTCGTCGCAGCCATCCCGCAGAGCCTCGCCCGGGCCATGCTGGCCGGTGTCCTGCTGCCGCTGTGCATCGCGCCGGTCACCGCCGTCGTCGACGCTCCCCAGGCCGTGGCGCCCGTCGTCCTCACCTGGCTGGTCCTGCTGCGGATCGCGCCCCGCTGGGCCGTGCCGGCATCGCTCGGCGTCGCCCTGGCCACCGTCCTCGTCACCGCCGACGTCGACGCCGCCGCGCTCGCCCCGACCCTGGCCTGGACCACCCCGCACTGGTCCGTGCCGGCGCTCGTCGGCGTGGCCCTGCCCCTGTACGTCGTCACGATGGCCTCGCAGAACGTGCCCGGTGTCGCCGTCATGGGCACCTTCGGCTACCGCGTGCCGTGGCGCGAGACGCTCGCCGTCACCGGCATCGGCACCGTCGTCGGCGCCCCGACGGGTGGCCACGCGATCAACCTGGCCGCGATCAGCGCGGCCCTCGCCGCGGGCCCCGCCGCGGGGCCGGACCGCAGCCGCCGCTGGATCGCCGCCGTGAGCGCCTCGGTGACCTACCTGGTCCTCGCCGTCGCGAGCAGCGCGCTCGCCGCGATGGTCGCGGCTGCCGAGGACGGGCTGATGCAGGCCGCCGCCGGCTTGGCCCTGCTGGGCACGCTCGGCAGCTCGCTGGCCGACGCGCTCGCCGATCCCCGCGAGCGCGAGGCCGCCGCCGCGACCCTCGTCGTGGCCGCCTCCGGGGTCACCGTGCTCGGGATCGGCGCCGCGTTCTGGGCGCTCGTCGTCGGCCTCGGCTGCCGGGCCGTGCTCCACCGCCCGGCCCCCGAGCCGGACCCGGAGCCCGAGAAGGCGCCGGCCTGAGCCGGCTCAGACCTCGCAGCCCCGCCGGACCTCGGTGGAGCAGATGTCGGCCCCGGCGCCGCCGTACCCGATGTCGCGGCCCTTGCCGCCGTCGAGGATGTCGGTCCCGCTGAGCCCGTAGAGCTTGTCGCCGCGGCCGCCACCCGAGAGGTAGTCGTTGCCCGACGAGCCGGTCAGGACGTCGCTGTACGACGTGCCGTAGGCGAGGTTGATCGACCTCAGGGTCGCCAGGCCGGTGCTGTCCCAGCGCGCCTCGCCGCGGCCCAGGTTGATCCGCACGGCGCGGTCGAAGCCCTGGAAGCTGATCGAGTCGTCGCCGGTGCCGCCGTTGGCATAGGGACGCGCCTTCCTCGTCCGGACGACGAAGGTGTCGTCCCCGCCCTCGCCGTAGGCGGTCGACTTGCCGTCGCGGAGCCGGAAGAGGTCGTCGTCGGCGCCGCCGTAGCCGCGGGCGCCGAGCGAGAGCTGGACGTTGTCGGTGCCCGCGTCGCCACGGGCGACCCCGCCCTTCATGACGACGAGGTCGTTGCCGGCGCCGCCGCTCGCCGTACCGCCACCCGCGACGAGGGTGTCGTCGCCCCCGTTGCCGGTGATGGTGTCGTCGCCGGCCACACCGACGAAGCTGTCGGGGCCGGGGCCGCCGACCATCGTGTCGGCGTCCGCGGTGCCCTGCAGGGTCTCGATCTGCAGGTAGACGTCGTGCCCGTCGCCGTCGACCGTGCCGGCGGCACCGTCGACCGTGATCGGGTGCAGCGCGGTGACATAGGTCAGCAGGTCCTTGTCGCGACCGCCGTTGATGCGGTCGTCGTCGGCGCCGCCGTAGAGCGCGTCCGCACCGGTGCTGCCGAGCAGGTAGTCCTTGCCCGGGCCGCCGGAGAGCCGGTCCGCGCCGGCCTCGCCGTTGACGGTGTCGTTGCCGTAGCCACCGGAGATCGAGTCGTTGCCCGTGCCGCCGCACACGACGTCGTCGCCGGCGCCACCCTTGAACCTGTCGTTGCCCGGACCGAGCCAGACCACGTCGGCGAGCGGGGTCCCCTCGAGGTCGTCGTCACCCGTGGTGCCGACGATCGTCGCGGTCAGCCCACGGCAGGTCTGCGTCGCGGCGTCCGCCGGTCCGGCCACGACGACCGCACCGACCATGACCAGCGACGCCCCGGACAGCAGGGCCAGCAAGCTCTCGCGCATACCCCATACCTGTCACCGGGGTGGTCGCCCGTTACACGCGGCGGAAGTACGTCGACAGCAGCCCGATCCGCGACCGGAAGGTGTCGGCCGGGACGTCGACCGTCTTCAGCGTCCCGGTGACCCGCACGGTCACGGCGCGACCACCCCAGTCGCCGTGGCCGTCCCGGGCGACGACCGTCACGGCCGTGGCGGTCCCGATGCCCGGCGCCGCAGCCCGCAGCTCCGCCTGGGTGAGCGTCCAGTGCCAGGTGCGAACCGGGTCGTAGGGGTCGGCCCGCGCGACGAGATAGGGCTGCGAGCCCTTCACGGTCCACCCACCGTTGCTGGACGAGAACTGCGTGAACGCCGGCGTGCCGCCGTAGGCCCGGATCTCGCCCCGGGTGGCCGCGATCGCCGCGTCGGTCTGCGGCTGCTCGTCGCCCGCGCCGCCGTAGACCTGCGACTGGGTGGTGTCGTAGACGTCGAAGTGCCCACGGCTGCTGTTGGCGCGCTCGTAGGCGGCGTAGGAGCGGGCGGCGACCGCCTGCGCCTTGAGCGCCTCGGCCTTCCACAGCGCCGGCATCTCCCGCGGCACGACGCCGCGCAGGTAGGTCTCCAGCGACACGATGTTGACCACGTCGCGCTGCCCGCCGGCGCTCGCCGAGCGCAGCTTGCCGCGGTAGACCTTCGACCCCGACGGCAGGTAGAGCCGCATCGACGGCGCGACGAACTCGGCCTGGCCGGCGATCGAGCGGACCAGGTGCCAGCTGTCCGTGTAGACCCAGACCCTGCTGGTCGCGTTGTCGGACGACGGCGTGATCCGCCAGCGGGTCGCCCCCGCCCGGCTCAGCGGGTACGACGCCCCGCTGGACACCGAGCGCACCGACAGCCCGCTGCGGTGACCCACCACCAGGGCCTGACGGGTCTCCGCCGTGAGCAGGACGCGGATGTCGCCCGTGGCCGACCCGACGCGGGTGCCCGGGTAGTAGAAGTTGACGATCTGCCGGAAGCCCAGCCCCTTGGTCGCGGCGCCCTGCGCGCCCCACTGCGACATCCCCTTGCCGTGGCCCCAGCCGCGTCCGTCCAGCTGGAACTCGGCTGCTCCGGCCGCCGAGGCGACCGCCGGGCCCGGCGCCACCACCCCCGGCACCACCGCCAGCGGGGCGACGGTCGCGAGCGCGGTCAGGGCTGCACGGGCGAGCAGGCGCATCGTCCGAGGTTAACCCGCGGTTCAAGGCTGGAGGCCGTTGCGAACTAGGATCCTTGTCCATGAGCGAGCTCGAGAGCCAGCAGACCCCGGACCCGACCAGCGCCGACGCCAGCGCTGTCGTCGTACCGGACAAGCCGGCCCTGGAGGGGCTCGAGGCGAAGTGGGCGGAGCGCTGGAAGGCCGAGGACACCTACGGCTTCGACCGCACCCAGCCGCGCGAGAACGTCTACGCGATCGACACCCCGCCGCCGACCGTGAGCGGCAGCCTGCACGTCGGCCACGTCTTCTCCTACACGCACACCGACCTGATCGCCCGCTTCCAGCGGATGCAGGGCAAGTCGGTCTTCTACCCGATGGGCTGGGACGACAACGGCCTGCCGACCGAGCGCCGTGTCCAGAACTACTTCGGCGTGCGCTGCGACCCGTCCCTGCCCTACGACCCCGACTTCACTCCCCCGGAGAAGCCGGACCCCAAGCGCCAGGTCCCGATCAGCCGCCCGAACTTCATCGCCCTGTGCGAGCAGTTGGTCGAGGAGGACGAGAAGGTCTTCGAGGCGCTGTGGCGCACCCTGGGCCTGAGCGTCGACTGGAAGATCACCTACACGACGATCGGCAAGCACGCCCAGACCGTCAGCCAGCGCGCGTTCCTGCGCAATCTGGGCCGCGGCGAGGCCTACCTCCAGGAGGCGCCGACCCTCTGGGACGTCACCTTCCAGACCGCCGTCGCGCAGGCCGAGCTCGAGGCGCGCGACTACGCCGGCGCCTACCACCGGGTCGCGTTCCACAAGGCCGACGGCTCGCCCGTCCACATCGAGACCACCCGTCCCGAGCTGATCCCGTCCGTCGTCGCCCTGATCGCGCACCCCGACGACGAGCGGTACGCCGACCTGTTCGGCCAGACCGTCACCTCGCCGGTCTTCGGCGTGGAGATCCCCGTCCTCGCCCACCCGGCCGCCGAGAAGGACAAGGGCGCCGGCATCGCGATGTGCTGCACCTTCGGTGACCTGACCGACGTGCAGTGGTGGCGCGAGCTGCAGCTCCCGGTCCGCACGGTCATCGGTCGCGACGGCCGGTTCACCCGCGAGACCCCCGAGTGGCTCGGGTCCGAGCAGGCGTCGGCGGCGTACGAGGACCTCAAGGGCAAGACGGTCCACTCCGCCCGGGAGGCGATGGTCGCCAAGCTCAAGGAGACCGGCGACCTCGACGGCGACCCGAAGCCCACGCAGCGGATGGCGAACTTCTACGAGAAGGGCGACAAGCCGCTCGAGATCGTCTCCACCCGCCAGTGGTACATCCGCAACGGCGGCCGGGACGCGTCGATCCGCACCCAGATGCTCGACCGCGGCAACGAGATCCAGTGGCTCCCGCCGCACATGAAGCACCGCTTCGACAACTGGGTCGGCGGCCTCAACGGCGACTGGCTGATCTCGCGCCAGCGCTTCTTCGGCATCCCGTTCCCGGTCTGGTACCCCCTCGACGCCGAGGGCGAGCCCGACTACACCCGGCTGCTGCTGCCGACCGAGGCCGAGCTGCCGGTCGACCCGTCGACGCAGGCGCCCACCGGCTTCACCGAGGACCAGCGCGGCAAGCCCGGCGGCTTCATCGGCGACCCCGACGTGATGGACACCTGGGCGACCTCCTCGCTCACCCCGCAGATCGCGGGCGGCTGGGAGTCCGACCCCGACCTGTGGTCGCGCGTCTTCCCGATGGACCTCGCCACCCAGGCGCACGACATCATCCGCACCTGGCTGTTCAGCCGGGTCGTCCGCGCGCACTTCGAGAACGGTGCCGCGCCGTGGTCGCACGCGATGATCTCCGGCTTCATCGTCGACCCCGACCGCAAGAAGATGTCGAAGTCCAAGGGCAATGTCGTCGTCCCCGACGAGATCCTCGGCAAGTACGGCGCCGACGCGGTCCGCTGGCGCGCCGCGATCGCCCGCCCGGGCCTCGACTCGCCGTTCGACGAGACGCAGATGAAGGTCGGCCGACGGCTGGCGATGAAGGTCCTGAACGCGTCGAAGTTCGTCCTCGGCAGCGTCGGCGCGACCGAGTTCAGCGCCGCGCGGGTCAGCCAGCCGGTCGACACCGCCCTGCTCGGCCGCCTCGCCGGCGTGGTCGGCAAGGCCACCGAGGCGTTCGAGGCCTACGACTACACGACCGCGCTCGAGGTCACCGAGAAGTTCTTCTGGGAGTTCTGCGACGACTACCTGGAGCTGGTCAAGGAGCGCGCCTACGCCCAGGACGGCGACGCCTCCGACTCGGCCCGCGCCACCCTGGCCGCGGCCCTCCAGGTGCAGCTCCGGCTGCTCGCGCCGTTCCTGCCCTACGTGACCGAGGAGGTCTGGTCGTGGTGGCAGGTGGGCTCGGTCCACCGGGCCGCCTGGCCCACCGCCACCGAGCTCGGCTCCCCCGCCGCCTCCGACGGCACCGCGATCGACGCCGTCGCCGCCGCCCTCGCCGGCATCCGCGGCGCGAAGTCGCAGGCCAAGGTCAACATGAAGACCCCCCTGTCGCGGGTCGAGGTCAGCGGCCCCGAGAAGGCCGTGCGCGACGCCGAGGCGGCCTCCGCCGACCTCGTCGCGGCCGGCAAGATCACCGGCGACCTGGTCTTCACGGTCGACGCCGACGCCACCGAGCTGCGCGTCACCGCGGAGATCGCCGAGCAGCCCGCGGAGTGATGCGGGTCCGCACGCTGGCGGCCGCGGCCGTCGTACTGACGCTCGCGGCCGGGTGCCGCGCGACCGAGTGGCCCTCGGACGCGGACCCGGCGGAGTTCTGCGACGGCTTCACCGGCCTTCAGTTCACCGAGGACGGGATCGACGAGGGCCTGCGGCAGCTCGGCACGCCGCAGGACCTGCCGTTCGAGGCACGGCGCTACCTGCTCGACCTCGACGAGGGCAAGGACCCCGACCCGGCCGGGGAGCAGGCGTTCGAGGAGTATGTCGCCGCGTACTGCTGACGACCCGGCAGCCGTAGCAGCAGCGTCAGGCGGACTTTTTCTTCTTCGTCTCGCGCAGCACGAGCGTGGGCGCGACGTCGTCGTCGACGACCTCGCGGGTCACGACGACCTTCTCGACGTCGCCACGGCTCGGCACGTCGTACATCACGTGGAGGAGGACCTCCTCGATGATGGCGCGCAGGCCTCGGGCGCCGGTGCCCCGCTCGAGCGCCTTGTCGGCGATCGCGGCGATGGCGTCCTCGGTGAACTCGAGCTCGACGCCGTCGAGGTCGAAGAGCTTCTTGTACTGCTTCACCAACGCGTTGCGCGGCTCGGTGAGGATCTGGACGAGCGCGTCCTGGTCGAGCGGGCTGACGCTCGCGATCAGGGGAAGTCGGCCGATGAACTCGGGGATCAGGCCGAACTTGGTGAGGTCCTCCGGGCGGACCTGCGAGAGCAGGTCGTCCGCGGCCCGCTCGGCCTCGCCGCGCGGCTCGGCGGTGAAGCCCAGGGACTTCTTGCCGACGCGCTGCTCGATGATGTGCTCCAGGCCGGCGAAGGCCCCGCCGACCACGAACAGGATGTTCGTGGTGTCGATCTGGATGAACTCCTGGTGGGGGTGCTTGCGGCCACCCTGCGGCGGCACCGAGGCGGTGGTGCCCTCGATGATCTTCAGCAGCGCCTGCTGCACGCCCTCACCGGAGACGTCGCGCGTGATCGAGGGGTTCTCGGCCTTGCGGGCCACCTTGTCGATCTCGTCGATGTAGATGATGCCGGTCTCGGCCTTCTTGACGTCGTAGTCGGCGGCCTGGATCAGCTTGAGGAGGATGTTCTCGACGTCCTCGCCGACGTAGCCGGCCTCGGTGAGCGCCGTGGCGTCGGCGATCGCGAAGGGCACGTTCAGCATCCGGGCGAGGGTCTGCGCGAGATAGGTCTTGCCGCAGCCGGTCGGGCCGATCACCAGGATGTTGGACTTGGCGACCTCGACGACCTCGTCCTTGCTGTGCTTGCCCGACACCGGCTGCACGCCGGCCTGGACCCGCTTGTAGTGGTTGTAGACCGCGACCGCGAGGGACTTCTTCGCCTGCTCCTGGCCGATGACGTAGGAGTTGAGGAACTCGAAGATCTCCTTCGGCTTCGGCAGCTCCGCGAGGTCGACGTCGGAGCCCTCGGCGAGCTCCTCCTCGATGATCTCGTTGCAGAGGTCGATGCACTCGTCGCAGATGTAGACACCCGGACCAGCGATGAGCTTCTTGACCTGCTTCTGGCTCTTTCCGCAGAACGAGCACTTCAACAGGTCGCCACCGTCACCGATGCGTGCCACGGGTCCTCCTCAAGTCTGAACTCCCCGACGGTACTCCCTGCGGCGCCGCAAGTGCAGCGTGACACGGGGAGTACCGGGTCGGGTTCGGGGAGGTCATCGGTCGTACGTCGTTCTCTTCGGCAGCCCTGGTCCGGATCAGACCAGTGCGGGGGTCTTCAGCGACTCCAGGATGGAGTCGATCAGGCCGTACTCGACGGCCCCCTGCGCGGTCAGGATCTTGTCGCGCTCGATGTCGCGGCTGACCTCGTCGACCGCCTTGCCCGAGTGGTCGCTGATCATCTTCTCGAGCAGCTCACGCATGCGCAGGATCTCGTTGGCCTGGATCTCGATGTCCGAGGTCTGGCCGAAGGTGCCCTCGGTGTAGGGCTGGTGGATCAGGATCCGGCTGTTGGGCAGCGCGAGGCGCTTGCCCTTGGCACCGGAGGCGAGGAGGATCGCCGCCGCCGAGGCCGCCTGGCCGATGCACACGGTCTGCACGTCCGGCTTGATGAACTGGATCGTGTCGTAGATCGCGGTCAGCGCCGTGAACGAGCCGCCCGGGCTGTTGATGTAGATGCTGATGTCCTGGTCGGGATTCATCGACTGCAGGCACAGCAGCTGGGCGATGACGGCGTTGGCGACGTCGTCGGAGATCGGGGTTCCGAGGTAGATGATGCGGTCCTCGAAGAGCTTGGCGTAGGGGTCGATGCGACGGAAGCCGTACGACGTGCGCTCTTCCCACTGCGGGATGTAGTAGTTCATGCGTTGATCACTCAGTCCTTCTTGTGGGCCGGCCGGCCCTCGTCGGAGGCTTCCTTCGCGCTCTTGATGACCTGGTCGACCAGGCCGTACTCCAGCGCCTCCTGGGCGGTGAACCAGCGGTCGCGGTCGGCGTCCTCGGTGACCTGGTCGACGCTCTGGCCGGTGTGCTCGGCGATCAGGTCGAGCAGCACCTTCTTGATGTGCAGCGACTGCTGCGCCTGGATCTTGATGTCGGAGGCCGAGCCGCCCATGCCGGACGACGGCTGGTGCATCATGATCCGCGCGTGCGGCAGCGCGTAGCGCTTGCCCTTCGCGCCGGCGCAGAGGAGGAACTGGCCCATCGACGCGGCCAGGCCCATGCCGACCGTCGCGACGTCGTTGGGGATGTAGTTCATCGTGTCGTAGATCGCCATGCCGGCGTCGACCGAGCCGCCGGGGCTGTTGATGTGGAGGAAGATGTCCGCCTCGGGGTCCTCCGCCGACAGCAGCAGCAGCTGGGCGCAGATCGCGTTGGCGTTCTGGTCGCGCACCTCGGAGCCGAGGAACACGATCCGCTCGCGGAGCAGCCGGCTGTAGATGTTGTCGTCGAGGAAGTTGATCCCCGCGCCACCGTTCATCTCATGGCCAGCCGCGTGGCCACCGGGAAGAATCTGAGTCACGCGAGCGACACTAGCCGTCCGGGGCGGCAGAACCACGTGTTGCACGCCGCTGTTCGCCGACAGCAGATTTCACGACCCGCCGGCGGTCAGCCCTCGGCGGCGGCCTTGAGCCCGGCCACCGTCGTGGCCATCCCGTGCTCGAGCTCGTCGGCGTGCTCCTCGTTGCCGCCGAGCGCCAGCGGCGCGACGATCCGGCTGCCGAGGGTCAGCCTCGAGGGCACCGGGCGGCGGTGCACCACACGGGTGCGGCCGGCGTCGACCGGCTCGAGCTCCCACACCCACTGGGCACCGCTGGAGGGGGTGTCCCACGCCAGCCGCCGCCCGGGGACGACGTCGGCGACGACGGAGCGCGTCGGCCACACGAAGCCCTTGCGGCGGTTGATGCCGAGGTACCACTGGCCGACGCGGAGGCCACCGCGCTTGAGCGGCACCATCCGCACCGTCTCCGGGCTCCAGCTCGCCAGCTGGGCGAAGTCGGTCAGCAGCGCCCACACGTGCTCGGCGGGTGCGTCGACCTCGGCCTCGGCGCGGAGCTCGCGGGCCGCGTTCGGTGTCGCCATGGGCCCCATCTTGGCAATAACCCGGCCCGGCGTCACGGCGTTGTCCGCGGTGGGATCCGGGCCCGCCACGACGCCCTTGCGCCCAGGAGGAACCCGATGCCTGCCGGCTTCTGCACCCAGTGCGGCTCCGCCCTTCCCGCCGGCAGGAGGTTCTGTACGACGTGCGGCAGCCCGGCCCCGACGCCGGCCGCGCCCACGGTGCAGTCACCGCCTCCCCCGCCTCCCCCGGCTCCCCTGGCTCCCCCGGCTCTCCCGCCTCCCCCACCTCCTCCGTCTCCCGTCGGCCGCCGGCGCCGCGGCGCGGCACTGCTCGTCGGCGTCGGGATCGTGGTCCTCGCCCTGGTGTCGGGTGGCGTGACGGTCTGGCTGCTCAACCGCGGCGACGAGGACACGTCGGCCGGGCGCGGTGACGCCCTCGACGTGCTCCCGGCCTCGATCGGCCAAGGGGTGTCGGTGCTCGGCGAGCCCGGCGAGGTGTGGACCCTCGACGCGGACGACGTCGTCCCGGGCGGCCGGTTCTTCCCGCTGCAGACCTTCGACGACGGCCAGGACGAGACCCCCAACCTGCTCGCGTTCGGCGACGTGGTCGTCGTCCGCGCCTCTGGCGAGGGGGACTCCACCCTGGCCGGGGTCGACGCCCGCTCGGGCGAGGTCGACTGGCGCCTCGACGAGGGGCTCGGCGAGTGCCTCGGGACCGCGCGCCACCTCTACTGCCGCGACGCCGAGTGGAAGGGCCTCAGCGCCGTCGACCCCGCGGCCGGCAAGGTCACCGGCACGACCGACCAGTCACCGCAGTACAGCGTCCACCCGGTCGAGGAGGGCGACCGGCTGTTCGTGCTGGCCGGCGACGGCGACCAGGGCTACACGGCACTGGCCCTGGACCCGGTCACGCTCGCCGAGGTCTGGTCGACACCGATTCCCGGCTCCGGCGACTGGGAGTTCGAGTCCGGCGAGACCACGGGCGCCCTCGACGTCGGCGGCACCACCGTCACCATCACGCTCAACGACATCGAGGGTCCCGGCTACGTGACCCGGGTCGACCGGCGGACCGGCACGCTGCGAGGGGTCAGCGCCAGCGGTGACGACGGCGGGACCGCGGACGGCGACTGGCTCGTCGACGAGGACTGGGAGCACGAGGCCGTCACCGTCAGCCGCGACGGCGAGGTCGCCCTCACCGCCCCCGGTTCGCCGTGGCCCCGCTACAGCGAGAGTGAGTGGGGCTATGTCGTCGACGGCCGGATCGGCGTCGGCACCGCCCTCTACGACATCGCGAGCGGAGCCCCGGCCTGGGACCGCGACGACCTCCCCGACGGCTACTACCAGTGGGCCACCGACGGCGACCAGGTCGTCCACACCACCTCGTGCGACAGCTACTGCACCCCGACGACATCGGTCCTCGCCGCCGACGACGGCCACACCGAGTGGTCCACGGACGGCTCGGTCGGCAGCACCTGGACCCGGGACGCGGTGCTCGGCGTCGACACGGAGGCCGACCTGCTGACCGTCCGCGACCGCCACGACGGCACGCAGGCGTGGACCCAGCCGCTCGGCCTGTACGACGAGGACGCCGACGACGGCGGCATGGGCGGCACCTGGTGGCGGCCCGAGCTCACCGACCACGCCGTCGTCGCGATCGGCAGTGACCGGCTGCTCGGGGCGACCGACTTCCCGGCGTCGGCACCCGGCTCGGGCAGCGAGCCCGGCGGGTCCGGCGACGCCGACGACGACACGGCGTACGTCACCGCCTGCGGGCGGCCGCCGGAGTTCGTCCCCGTGGCGTCCGAGACGGCGTTCGGCGGTGTCACCATCACCTACGAGGTCCACGCGACGTGCCCCGGCGGGCAGTGGCTCAACCACAGCCAGCTCAGCGTGCCGTTCCTCGTCGACGGCTACGCCTACGCCGCCGGCTGGTTCGACTTCAGCGACGCTCCCTACTGGGTCCCCGACGACGGGGTCGAGCTCTCCCTCGTCTACCCGTTCGAGAACACCCAGGTCCCCGAGCCGCAGATCCGGCAGGCGATCGAGGAGGACGGCGGGTCCGGCGACGTGGTCGTCGTACCGTGCGAGCCGGGGCCGGACGACCAGCCGGGCTCGGTGCCGAGCGACCCGTCGTACGGCACCGACCCCGACGAGCCGGCGACGGCCGACGGCGCGCCCGACGAGGCCACCGACGAGGAGCGCAACGAGACCGCGCTGGAGGCCCTGCAGCGGATCGCCGCCGAGGACGAGTCGGCGGTCGAGGCCCTCGGCACGAGCTGGACGGCGCAGCTGTCGTCGAAGAAGCCCGGGACCGCCGACGACGGGATCGTCTACGACTCGTACGACGACATCCTCGCGCTGCACCTGCGGCACCGGGCGCGCTACCCCGACGCGCTCCTGGTGTTCAGCACCGACTGGCCCGGCAGCTTCGGGCCGTCGAGCCGCGACTACTGGGTGACGCTCGCCGGGCAGTCGGAGTCGACGACGGCGCCGGTGCTGCGCTGGTGCCGCAGCGAGGGCTGGGGCGAGGGCGACTGCTGGGCGAAGCGGCTGCGGCGCAGCGGCGACCCGGACGCCAACACCGACCGCGGCGCGCCGGACGAGCGCAACAACTGAGCCGTCAGAACGAGGGCGTGAGGAAGGACAGCCACAGCACGACCGGCGCCCCGGCGACGACCACGGCGATGATCGCGAGCACCAGGCCCGCGGTGCGCCGGGCGAGCAGCCAGCCGAGGCCGGCCAGCAACGCGCCGGCTGCGCCGGGCACCGCGATCACCAGCGCGATGAGGTAGCCGATGCCGACGAGCGGGTCGTCCGACGTGCGCGCCGCCTCATCGGTGGCGATCCACGCCCAGGCGGCGAAGCCGAGCTCGAGGACGGCGAGGACCAGGGCGACGACGGCGGTCACGACTGCCGCGCGGCGGGTGGGCGCGTCGGGGCGGGCGGGGCTGTCGGGCGTGAGCGTCGTCATGCCTCCAGCGTCGTACGACGCCCGCGGCGGCGGATGAGTAGTCGGACTCAGTTTCAGCCTGCTGCAGCCGCCGGGACGGGCTCGGCGAGCCACCGCGTGAGCGCGGTGTGGACCTCGGGGTGGTTGAGCAGGCCGAAGTGGTCCGTGCGGGCGAGGTGGAGCACCTCGGCGCCGGGGAACAGCTCGGTGCCCCGGCGGTCGCGGCCGGTGGCCGAGCGGGGGGTGACGAGCAGGTCGCCGATGGCGCTGGCCACCGGGTGGCGGGGGGACCTGGTGAGGGTCGCGGAGACCAGCCGGTAGCGGGCGTGCGGCAGCGGCGGCACGTCCTGGGCCAGGCCCTCGATGAGGTCGTGGATGCCGGGCGCCTGGCGGTCGATGATCCGACCGAAGGCGGCGCTCTCGGGGAACCGGGCCAGACGACGGCTGGCCCGGTCGGCGCCGACGGCGAACCACGAGCCGAGGTGCGGGGTGCCGAGCGTGACGACGTCGGACACCAGCCGCGTCCACGGCGCGGGGGCGTCACCGTCGGCGACCACCGCCGAGGACGCCCGGATGATCAGCCCGCCCAGCGAGTGGCCGACGAGCGCGATCCGGGTGACCTCGGTCGGCCACGCGTCGACCAGGCGCTGCAGGAGGGACGCGAGCACGACGCCGTTCTCGCGCAGGGGCAGGCCGGTGTTGGCGCGGAGGTAGACAGGCGTCCAGCCGCGGCGGGCCAGCGTCTCGCCGTACGTCGAGCCGAGGCGGTCGCGGTGCCGGCGCCAGTAGTCCTCGGTCTCGCAGAGGCCGTGGAGGAAGACCACGAGCTGGCCGGTCGCGTCCCGGAAGTCGGCGGCGACCTGGCCCGGCGTCAGGACCACGTCGCGCCCGTCGCGGCGCACGGCCATCTCGATCGCCAGCTGCGGGCGTTCGCGGCGCAGCTCCTCCCCGATCAGGCCGTTGACGGCTGCGCTGACGAAGCGGCCGCGCGGGCCGTCCTCCAGGCGCGGCCCGAGGCCGGTCTCGGCGAGGCGGGACAGCCCGGCGCTCGCCCCGCGCAGCGAGACGCCCAGGGCGCCGTACACGGTGGCGGCGATGCCGCGGTGGAGCACCTCGGCGGGACGTCCGGCCGGCCCGAGGCCGAGGCCGACCGTGCCGTGCACGCGGCGGGAGATGGCCTCGTGGGTGTCACGCGCGGTCGCGACGACCAGGTCGTCGAGGACCGCCGTGGCCAGCGCTGCGGCGTCGACGAGGGTCGGTTGCTGCCTCATGAAAACGGAGACTACCCCGTTGAGTGCACAGTCGTACACTCAACGGGGTAGCGAAGCGACGAGGCTCAGGCCTCGGTGGTCTCCTCGGCGGCGGCCTCCGGGGCCTCCTCCGACGCCTCGGCGGCCTCGGCCTCCGGGTCGCCGATGCTGCCGTCGGCCTTGAGGTTCTTCAGCTCGAGGACGTTGCCGGCAGCGTCCTTGACCTCGGCACCCTCGACGAGCAGCTGCAGCGCCTTGCCGCGGCGGATCTCCTGGACCAGCTCGGGCACGTGGTTGTGCTCGAACATGTGGTTGACGAACTCCTGCGGGTCCTGGCCGGACTGCTGGGCGCGGCGGATCATGTGCTGGGTCAGCTCGCCCTGGTCGACACCGAGCTCCTCCTTGTCCGCGATCTCGTCGAGGAGGAACTGCGCGGCCACGGCGTCCCGGACCCGGCGCTCGAGGTCGGCCTCGAACTCCTCCTGGGTCTGGTTCTCCTCCTCGAGGTACTTCTCGAGGGTCAGGCCGGAGAACTGCAGCTGCTGCTCCAGGTTGGCGCGACGGGCGTTGAGCTCCTCGGTCACCATCGTCTCGGGCAGCGGGACCTCGACCTTCTCCAGCAGCGCCTCGAGGACGGCGTCGCGGGCGGCAGCGGCCTGCTCGAGGCGCTTGCCGCGGGTGAGCCGCTCGCGCACGTCCTCGCGGAGCTCCTCCAGGGTGTCGAACTCCGAGGCCTCCTGGGCGAAGTCGTCGTCCAGCTCGGGGAGCTCCTGCTCCTGGACCTGGGTGACCTTGACCTTGACCTCGACGTCCTGGCCGACGAGCTCGCCGCTGACCAGCTGCGTGGTGAAGGTCTTCTCCTCGTCGACCGCCATGCCGACCAGCGCGTCGTCGAGGCCGTCGATCATGCCGCCGTTGCCGACCTTGTAGGAGAAGCCGGCGATCTCGGCGCCGTCGACGACCTCGCCGTCGTTGGTGGCGACGAGGTCGATGACCACGAAGTCACCGTCCTGCACGGCGCGCTCGACGTCGCTCAGGGTGCCGAAGCGCTCGCGCAGGGCGTCGACCTGCTCGGCGACGTCCTCGTCGGTGACCGCCAGGTCGTCGACCGACGCCTCGAGGCCCTCGTACGACGGGAGGTCGATCTCGGGCTTGACGTCGACCTCGGCGGTGAACTCCAGGCCGTCGTTGTCCTCGAACTTCGTGACCTCGATGTCGGGCTGCGCCAGCGGGGTCAGGTTGTTCTCCTGCAGCGCCTCGACGTAGGCCTTCGGGAGGACCTCGTTGACGGCCTCGTCGAGGACGACGCCGCGGCCGACCTGGCGGTCGATGACCTGCGGCGGGACCTTGCCACGGCGGAAGCCGGGGACGTTGATCTGCTTCGCGATCTTCTGGTACGCCGCGTCGAGGCTCGGCTTGAGCTCCTCGAAGGGCACCTCGACGGTCAGCTTGGCCCGGGTCGGGCTCAAGGTCTCGACGGCGCTCTTCACAGGTGTTCTCCTACTGTCTGATGAATGGGCGCGGGCCGGGGCCCGCTGGTGCGATCGGGGTGATCTGTCGGGGCGACAGGACTCGAACCTGCGGTCTCCTGCTCCCAAAGCAGGCGCGCTAGCCACTACGCTACGCCCCGTCGAGCGGACCGCTGACGGGCAGCCGACCGCAACTTCGAGGGGATGACGGGAATCGAACCCGCGTAATCAGTTTGGAAGACTGAGGCTCTACCATTGAGCTACATCCCCGGATGCTCACGGCTCGCCCGCTGGCGCGCCGAAAGACCCGGGCAATCGTGCCACACGGCACCTACCGGGCCCCAACTCAGGGGCGTCGGTGGACGAGCAGCAGCGCGCGGTCGTCGTCCGGCGATCCGACGGCACCGACCAGCCGGTCGGCGAGCCCGTCCCACGACTTGCGCAGTAGCGACTCCGCCGCCCCCAGCATGTGGTCGATGCCGAGCTCGATGTCGCGCCGCGGCTCCTCGACCATCCCGTCGGTGTAGAGCAGCAGGCTGTCGCCCTGGTCGAGCTGGCCCCGGATGCAGGCGTACTCGACGTCCTCGACGATGCCGAGCACCGGCCCCTCCGCCTGCAGCATCTCCCACCGGCCCGAGCCCGCGTGCCGCTGGACCGCGGGCGGGTGCCCGGCGCTGCGCAGCTCGAAGACGCCCGTGGCGAGGTCGACGGAGACGTGGACGGCCGTGGCGAAGCCCTCCTCCCAGGCGCGCTGGAGGAGGTAGTCGTTGGCCGCGGGGAGGAAGCCCGCCGGAGGCAGCGCGCCGACGAGGCCACCCATCGCGCCGGACAGCTGCAGCGCCCGGGTCCCGGCCGCCTCGCCCTTGCCGGAGACGTCGACCACGACCAGCTCCAGGCTCTCGCGCCAACGGGTCGTCGCCACCACGAAGTCGCCGGCGAAGGGCGAGCCGCCGGCGGAGGACAGCGCCGACTCCACGAGCCACTCGCGCGGCAGGGTCGGGATCTCGCCCTGGGCGAGGATCCGGTCGCGCAGGTCGACCAGCATCGACTGGCCCCGCAGCGGCCCGACGCCGATCTGCCCGCGACGCAGGGACATCACGATGACCAGCACCGAGATCGTCGCCATCACGCCGAGCGCGGTCGCGATCCGGATCGTGTACTCCTCCTGCAGGACACCCGCGGTCACCAGCGTGAGGAGGATGTAGCCCGCGAACCACGGCAGCATCCGGCTGCTCAGGAACAGGATCCCGAGCACCAGCGGCAGGAAGATCAGGTTGATCGGGACGTCGACGGGCTCGAGCCAGATGCCGACGACCACGAGGGCGGCGAAGAGGGCCAGCACGGACGCGATCCCGAGGTCGCTCAGCACCCACCGCCGGAGGACGCGGATCATCGCGCCGCCCGGGAGCGGAAGGTGGGCTGGCAGCGGGCGCACCAGAAGAGGTTGCGCCCGCCCAGGACCTCGGTGCGGACGGCGCGCCCGCAGACGTGGCACGGCTGCCCCGCGCGCCGGTAGACGTAGACCTCGCCACCGTGGTCGTCCACGCGCGGCGGGCGCCCCATGGCCTCGGGCAGGTGGGCAGGCCGGACGGTGTCGATCCGCCCGGTGCGCACTCCCTCCCGCATCAGCACGACCAGATCGTCCCAGATCGCGCGCCATTGCGAGACGCGAAGCGTCCGGCCGGGCCGCATCGGGTGGATCCGGTGCCGGAAGAGCACCTCGGCGCGGTAGACGTTCCCGACGCCCGCGAGGACGGCCTGGTCCATCAGCAGCAACCCGATCGGGGCACTGCTGCGACCGATCCGCTCCCACGCCCGGTCCGGCTCCGCGTCCTCCCGCAACGGGTCCGGCCCGATCCGCGCGGTGACGGCGTCGCGCTCCGCGGCGGTGACCAGCTCGCACCGGGTCGGGCCGCGCAGGTCCGCGTACGCCGCCTGCTCCCCCGCACCGGCCGGGCGGACCAGGCGCAGCCGCACCTGGCCGACGGGCTCGGGGACGGCCGGCACGTCGTCGTACACGTCGAAGGTGCCGTAGAGGCCGAGGTGGACGTGCACGAAGCGCTCGCCCTCGAACCGGACGAACAGCTGCTTGCCCCACGCCTCGGCATCGAGCAGGCGGCTGCCGTCGACCTGGCGGGCGCCGGCGTCGAAGCGTCCCTGCGGGCTGCCGACACGGACGAGGCGGCGGCCGAAGACGGTCGTGATCTCGCCGGCCAGGCGATGGAGGGTGTGCCCCTCGGGCATCAGGCCTGGCCGTGCCCGAGAGCGGACTCGGGCAGCGGCGGGAGCTCACCCGTCGTCTCGTAGGACGCCATCTGGCCGATCCGGCGCACGTGGCGCTCGTCGCCGGGGAACGGCGTGCTGAGGAAGACCTCGACCAGCCGGGTCATCTCGTCGATGGTGTGCATGCGGCCACCGACGGCGACGACCCACGCGTCGTTGTGCTCGCGGGCCAGGCTGGCGGTCTCCTCCGACCACGCGAGCGCGGCGCGGATGCCCTTGACCTTGTTGGCGGCGATCTGCTCGCCGTTGCCCGAGCCGCCGATCACGACGCCCAGGCTGTCGAGCCCGGCCTCGCGGTCGGCGCGCACGCCCTCGGCGGCGCGCAGGCAGAAGACGGGGTAGTCGTCGAGCGCGTCGTAGACGAAGGGACCGTGGTCGACCGGCTCGTAGCCGTTGTCGGTCAGCCAGCTGGTGAGGTGGGACTTCAGCTCCAGGCCGGCGTGGTCGCAGCCGAGGTGAACGCGCATGGCCGCCATTCTCTCAGGCATCACGCCTGGTGGAGTCGGCGGGCCGCCTCCGCGATCGAGCCGCTGATCGACGGGTAGACGGTGAAGGTGTTGGCGAACTCGTCGGCCGTCAGCCGCTCCTTGACCGCGAGCGTCACCGGGTGGATCAGCTCGGAGGCCCGCGGGCCGACGACGACGCCGCCGAGCAGCACCCCGGAGCCCGGGCTGATGAAGAGCTTCACGAAGCCGTCGGTGATGCCCTGCATCTTGGCGCGCGCGTTGGTGGCGAGCGGCTGCAGGACGACCTCGGCGGCGGTCTTGCCCGCGTCGACCTGCTGCTGCGTCACGCCGACCGTCGCGATCTCCGGCGAGGTGAAGACGTTGGACGAGACGTCGCGCAGGTCGAGCGGCGCCACGGCGTCGCCGAGGAAGTGCCACATCGCGATCCGCCCCTGCATGGCGGCGACGGAGGCCAGCATGAACACGCCGGTGCAGTCGCCGGCGGCGTAGACACCGCGGGCCGAGGTGCGCGAGACCCGATCGACCTCGATGAAGCCGCCGTCGTCGAGCCGGACCCCGGCCTCCTCGAGCCCGAGTCCGGTCGTGTTGGGCACCGAGCCGAGGGCCAGGATGCAGTGCGAACCGGTGACCTCGCGGCCGTCGGCGAGCGTCACCGTGACCACGTCGCCGTCGCGGGCCACCGACTGCATGCGCGACTGGCCGAGCACGGTCATGCCGCGGCGGGTGGCGACGTCCTCGAGCACCTGGGCGGCGTCCTGGTCCTCGCCCGGCAGGATCCGCTCCCGCGAGGAGACGAGGGTGACCGGGATGCCGAGCGCCTGGTAGGCGCTGGCGAACTCGGCTCCGGTGACACCCGAGCCGACGACGATCATGTGCTCGGGCACCACGTCGAGGTCGTAGACCTGCTCCCAGGTGAGGATCCGCTCGCCGTCGGGCTGGGCGCTGGGGAGGGTCCGCGGCGCGGCGCCGGTCGCGACGAGGATCGCGTCGGCGTCGTACGACGACTCGGTGCCGTCGTCGTGGGTCGCGACCACCCGGGCGGGGCCGTCGAGCCGGCCCCGACCGTGGACGACGGTCACCCCCTCGCGGGCGAGCCGGCTCTCGATGTCGGCCGACTGGGCGAGCGCGAGCAGCTTCACCCGCGCGTTGACCTTCGCCAGGTCGACGCGCGGCGAGTCCACCTCGATGCCGAGCTGGCCCGCCTCGAGCAGGTCGGTCATCACCTCGGCGGTGGCGATCAGCGTCTTGCTCGGCACGCAGTCGGTCAGCACGGCCGAGCCGCCGATGCCGTCGGAGTCGACGACCACGACCTCCGCCCCGAGCTGCGCGGCGACCAGCGCCGACTCGTAGCCACCGGGTCCGCCGCCGACGATCACCACTCGGGTCATGGCCGTCATTCTTGCAGCCGGTGCCGGACGCCGGGACGCCGCCGGGGCGCCGGTCAGGGCAGGGCGACCGGCTCGGAGCACCGGGTCGTCTGGCCCTCGGCGGCCCGGCCGTGGTTGACCCGGGCGATGCCGCCGTCGTCCTTGAACCCCCAGGCGGGCTCGCGCCCCGAGAGCACCCCGACGCAGAACACGACCGACGTGGCCGGTTCGGGCAGCCGGACGTCGTCGCCGCCCGGCGCCGGGGGCGCGTAGGCCCGCAGGGGCAGCGGCATCCGCACGGTCTCGCCCAGCTCGCGACCGTCGCCGAGCTCGGTCACCCCGATCCACGGGAACGCGTCGCCGACCGCGTCGGCGGCCACCGGCAGCACGCGCTTGGCGAGCTCGACCCGGCCCGGCTCGTCCCCCGGCAGCACGTAGGTCTGGTCGGGACCGTCGGAGAGCCGGCCGGAGTCGTCGGGCACCCGGTTCGTGACCAGGACGGGCGCGCCCGAGCGGTTGGTCACCGACCACGTCACCACCACCGCGTCGGCGTCGACCTCGACCGACGCCTCGACGGCGAGCCGGGTGCTGTCGAGCGTCGCGGTCGGCGTCGGCGTCGTCGGGGCCGCCGGTCCGGCGCCCGGCCCCGTCGGGTCGCGGTCGTCCCGGTCGTCACGGTCGGTGCGGTCGCCACCACAGGCGGCGAGGGCACCGAGGACGACCGGGAGGAGCGCCGCGAGCGCCACCCTCCGGCGCGCCCGCCGCGGCCGGTCAGCTGTAGGACTCACGGCGGTCCCAGCCGAGCTCGTCACGCAGCCCGTTCTCGGTCAGGACCGCGGGGTGGTCCGGGTCGACGCGCTCGGGGGTCGACGGGTCGTGGTCGTGGTCGACCGGCAGCCCCACGGCGGTGCGCTCGCCCTGCGCGACGCCGTGGTCCACCGTCGCGTCACCGTCGTACGGCGTGCCGTCGAAGTTCTCGCTGAAGAAGTCGTAGATGTGCGCCATCTCGTGGTACAGCCCGGCGATCGGGGGCCGCCCCTCCCCCGAGCCCTGCCGGTGCGGGTTGTACTCGATGGTGCCGTCCTCGTGGGCGTAGTTGTTGTCCTCGCCGAGCTCGCGAATGGTGACGGTGTCGCGACCGATGCCCAGGAAGCCGGAGTCGTCGTGCTCCGCCTTGAGCCGGGCGAGCATCTCCTGGCCGGTCGGCGACGCGGCGAGCAGGTCCAGGTCGGCCTGGGTGCGCGCGACGAACTCCGGCGAGCCCTCGATCCGGATGAAGTCCGACAGGTCGTCCAGCTCGATCCGCACACGGGTCCGTGTCTCGACGTCGCCGGCGTGGGTGTCGCCGTCCTCGCCGTAGGCCGTGTCGCTGCCGCTGCCGCCGTACGTCGTGTCGTCGCCCCGGCCGGCGTAGGCGACGTCGTCGCCGGCCCCGCCGACGAGGGTGTCGTCGTCACGGCCGCCGGAGACCACGTCGTCACCGGCTCCGCCGAGGACCAGGTCGTCGCCCCGCGCGCCCTCGAGGTAGTCCTTCCCCTCGCCGCCCGCGACCGTGTCGTCGCCGTCGGTCCCGTAGACGGTGTCGTCGCCGTGCCCGCCGTAGAGCTGGTCGTCGCCACCCTCGCCGTCGAGGTAGTCGCGGTCGGCGCCACCGGAGACGTAGCTGTCGCCGCCGCCGGCGTCGACGCTGTCCTGGCCGTCGCCGCCGAGAACCGTGGTGTCGCCGTCGCTCGTGCTCCGGACCGTGTCGTTGCCCTCGCCACCGACGACGGTGACGTCGACGTCCGCGCTCGAGGAGACGGTGATCGTGTCGTTGCCGTCGCCGGCGCGGACGACGACCGTCTGCCCGACCGGCACGCGGTAGGGCACGCCGTTGACGATCACGAAGGTCACGCCGGTGGCCGGGTTGGTCCACACGGTGACCCGGTCGTCGCCGCTGCCCGTGTTGACGATCGTCTGGCCGCCGACGTTGAGGACGCCGACGCCGTCGGCGCCGGCGGGCACGTCGAAGCCGTCCTCCTGACCCGAGGCGACGCGCTGCCAGGTGGCCGCGATCGCCTCCCACTGGCCGGTGAGCTCCTTGAGCGCGGCATCGCACCGGCCGAGCTCGCCGTCGAGTGCCGAGCGGATCTGGGTCGCCTCCGCCTCGGCGTCCTTGACCCGCTTCTCCTCGGCATCGTCGGCCGGGTAGAAGGTCACCCAGCCCAGGAGGCCGAAGTGGCGGATGCCCGCGACCTTCGCCCACGACGCGTCCAGCTGCGACTCCGCCGAGCGCACGCTGCCCGCACCGTCGCGCAGGACCCGCGCGGCGTTCCGCGCGATCTCGCTCGCGGTGTCGAGGGACGCCACGATGCGCTGGCGGTGGCCGGCGTAGGAGTCGGCGGTCGCCCCCTCCCAGCCGGCGGCGTACACGGAGCGCGCGCCCTCGTTCACCCGGTCGCCGGAACCGCCGAGCAGGCCGTCCAGGTCCTCCCAGCCGGCGGCGGCCGCGTCGAGGTCGGGGGCGTCCTCGCCCAGCCGCCAGATCCCCAGTGCCATCGCCTACACCAGCCCCAGCAGGCCCTGCAGGAACGGGTTCGTCGTGACCTCGTCGCGCGTCGCCCGGCTGAGCCGGGCGGCCTCCTCGTCCTGTGCGGTCAGGTCGAACGCGGTCGTGTAGAGGTCGTCCATGTCGCCCTCGAGGACGGCCGCGAGCCGTCCGACCGCGAGGTCACCGGCGTCGACGCACGCGACGTGGCTGGCGACGAGGGCGGGACCGCCCGCGGAGTTGCCGGCCGCACCGGCGTCGACCTGCAGGGCGACCGCGCCGCTGCTCCAGCCCTTGTTGATGCCCTTCGACTCCGCAAGGCAGATGTCGGCCAGCTTGCAGAGGTCCTGTGGTGTGACCTGCATGGTCGCCTCCCGTCCGAGAACGTCGGGGTGGCGTCGTCTCCCCGACCGGACGGGACCTACCCCGGGAGCCCCGGGGCCAATCGCGTCCGGCCGGCGGAAGGTGTCGAGCCGGGCCGGCCCTACAGGTTGATCATGTGGCCGGCGATCCCGTGGATCGCCTCCTTGACGGCCTCGGACAGCGTCGGGTGGGCGAACACGTTGCGGCCCACCTCGTCGGCGGTCAGGTCCCACTTCTGCGCCAGGGTCAGCGCCGGCAGGAGCTCGGTCACGTCGGGGCCGATCATGTGGGCACCGAGGATCTCGTTGTGCTCGGCGTCCGCGACGATCTTCACGAAGCCGACGCCCTCGCCGAGGCCCTGGGCCTTGCCGTTGGCCGAGAACGGGAACGAGGCCGTCTTGACGTCGTACCCCTTGTCCTTGGCCTGCTGCTCGCTGTAGCCGAACGAGCCGATCTGGGGCTGGCAGTACGTCGCCCGCGGGACGAAGTCGTACTCGACCGGCATGGTCTCGGCACCCGCGAGGGTCTCGGCGGCGACGATGCCCATCGCCTCGGCGACGTGGGCGAGCATGAACTTCCCGGTGACGTCGCCGATGGCGTAGACGCCGTCGACGTTGGTGCGGCAGTACTCGTCGATCGCGATCGCGCCGCGGTCGGTCAGCGCGACACCGGCGGCCTCGAGGCCGTAGCCCTCGACGCGCGGGGCGAAGCCGAAGGCCGCGAGGAACTTGTCGGCCTCCAGGACCTGCTCGTCGCCACCGGCGGCCGGGGCGATGCGGACCTTGACGCCGGAGCCGGTGTCCTCGACGCCCTTGACGGCGGTCGAGGTCAGCACCTTCACGCCGAGCTTCTTGTAGTGCTTGGCGAGCTCCTTGGACACGTCGGCGTCCTCGGTCGGGACCATCCGGTCGAGGAACTCGACGATGGTCACGTCGACGCCGAAGTTCTTCAGCACGTAGGCGAACTCGACACCGATCGCGCCCGAGCCGCCGATGACGATCGACGACGGGAGGTTCTCGTCGAGGATCTGCTCCTCGTAGGTGACGATGTTCTTGCCGTTGGGCTCCACGCCCGGGACCGACCGGACGGTCGCGCCGGTGGCGAGGATCAGGTCGTCGCAGGTGTACTCGGCGGTCGAGCCGTCGTTGAGCGCCACCGAGATCGTCTTCGGACCGGTCAGGGTGCCCCAGCCGTCGACCTCGGTGATCTTGTTCTTCTTCATCAGGTAGTGGACGCCCTTGACGATGCCGGCGCTCACCTGGCGGGAGCGGGCGTGCGTCGGGCCGTAGGCCATC
The DNA here is from genome assembly GCF_057586415.1 of Nocardioides sp. SRI_004. NCBI lineage: Bacteria > Bacillati > Actinomycetota > Actinomycetes > Propionibacteriales > Nocardioidaceae > Nocardioides > Nocardioides sp. SRI_004. The sequence continues at coordinate 150,025 of NZ_JBYCZV010000009.1, read as the reverse complement.
GTCGCGTCGCCCTCGATGCCGTACTTGGCCTTCTCGTGCGTCAGCGTGTGCGCCAGCTCGGCGTTCTTGAGCAGTGCCTTGGACGGGATGCAGCCCACGTTGAGGCACACACCGCCCCAGTACTTCTTCTCGATCACGGCAACGGACTTGCCGAGCTGGGCGGCGCGGATCGCGGCGACATACCCACCGGGGCCGGCACCGAGGACGAGGACATCGAAGTGGGTCACGACCCAAGCCTAGTAGGGGGTGTGCTTGTGTCTCACATCACGCTGGGGCAGAGTGCGGGCTACTCACCGGTACGGCGGCTGAAGGGGTCGCCGACCACGATCGAGGAGTGCTCCCCCATGTCTCGGATTCCCGGATTCCTTGCTGCCTGCGCGCTCGCGTGCGCGGGCCTCGCGGCCGTCCCGTCAGCCACCCAGGCCGCCCCCGCGGCCACGGAGGCGAGCGGGCCGGTCAAGGTGATCGTCACGCTCGAGCCGGGGGCCGACGCCCCCGCCGCGGCCCGCGCCCTCGCCACCCGGAGGGGCGGCAAGGTCACCCACGTCTACTCGCACGCCCTCAGGGGCTTCTCGGCGACCGTGCCGGACGCCCTGCTCACGCAGCTGAAGGGCGACCCGCGGGTCCGCTCGGTCGAGCTCGACCTGCCGGTGCGGATCAGCGACACCCAGACCCCCACGCCGAGCTGGGGTCTGGACCGCGTCGACCAGCGCAACCTCCCGCTCGACAGCTCCTACTCGTCGACGGCCACCGGGCAGGGCGTCGACGTGTACGTCGTCGACACCGGCATCCTGACCACCCACCCCGACTTCGGCGGTCGCGCGGTCTCCGGCACCGACACGGTCGACAACGACGGCAACGCCACCGACTGCAACGGTCACGGGACCCACGTGTCGGGCACGATCGGCGGCTCGTCGTACGGCCTCGCCAAGAACGCGCACCTGATCGGCGTGCGCGTCCTCGACTGCAACGGCTCGGGCGCCACCTCGGGCGTCGTCGCCGGCCTCGACTGGGTCGTCGCCCACCACCAGGCCGGCCAGCCGGCCGCGGCCAACATGAGCCTCGGCGGTGGCGCCTCGACCGCGCTGGACGCCGCCGTCAACCGGGTCATCGCCGACGGGGTGACCATGGCGGTCGCCGCGGGCAACGAGAACACCGACGCGTGCACGAAGTCGCCCGCCCGGGTCCCGAACGCGCTCACCGTCGCCGCCAGCGACCGCAACGACGCCCGCGCCAGCTTCTCCAACCGCGGCACCTGCGTCGACCTGTTCGCGCCCGGTGTCGACATCACCTCCGCGTGGCTGGCCAATGGCACCAACACGATCAGCGGTACGTCGATGGCGACCCCGCACGTGGCCGGCGCCGCCGCGCTCTACCTGGAGTCCCACCCGTCCGCGACGCCGGCGGCCGTCGGCACCGCCATCGTCGGGGCGAGCACGAAGAACAAGGTCACCGGGACCGCGCGCACGTGCGTGCTGCTGGTCGTCTGCTCCCCCGCCACGCCGGCCAACCACCTGCTGTACACCGGCAGCTGAGGCTCGTCGAGGTACCGGATCACGACACGCGCCTCCCGGCCCGACCGTCACGTCGGGCCGGGAGGCGCGTTGTTCCTGCGGGGGACGTCGTGGGGGCGCGCCCGGACAGGAGTTGGTCCGACGATGATGCGCATCGGCAGTGTGGTTCTCGCGAGCGTGCTCGCGCTCGGCTGTCAGGCGGTGGCCGCACCGGCTCCCGCACCGGCCCGGGCTCCTGTGACGGCGGCGCCGGCGGGGCTCCTCGACGTGGTCGTCACGCTGCAGCCCGGCACCGACCCGGCCGCGGCCGCCCGTTCGCTGGTGACCAGCCGCGGTGGGCAGGTCACGGCCCTGTTCTCCAGCGCCGTCGACGGCTTCGCCGCCACGCTGACCGACTCGCTCCTGACGCTCCTGCGCGGTGACGCCCGGGTCCGCTCGGTGGAGCTCGAGAAGACCTACCGCACCACCGCCACCCAGACCCCGACGCCGAGCTGGGGCCTGGACCGGATCGACCAGCGCTCGCTGCCCCTGAACCGCGCCTACACCTACGCCCGCACCGGCTCCCGGGTGAACGTCTACGTGGTCGACACCGGGCTCCAGACCGGTCATCCCGACTTCGGCGGCCGGGCCGTGTCCGGCACCGACACCGTCGACCGCGACCGGACCGCCCAGGATTGCAACGGCCACGGCACCCACGTCGCGGGGACGGCCGGCGGATCGCGGTACGGCGTCGCGAAGCGGGTGCGCCTGATCGGCGTACGGGTGCTCGACTGCGCGGGCAGCGGCGAGACCTCGCAGGTCGTCGCGGGCCTCGACTGGGTGGTGCGCCACCACCGCGCGGGCCAGCCGGCGGTCGTGAACATGAGCCTCAGCGGGCCGGTGTCGGCGGCGATGGACACCGCCGTGCGCAACGTGATCGCCGACGGGGTGAGCGTCGTCGTGGCGGCCGGCAACGACAACGTCGACGCGTGCAAGACCTCACCCGCCCGGGTGCCCGGCGTGCTGACCGTCGCGGCCTCCGACCGCACCGACGCGCGGGCGACCTTCTCCAATTGGGGCACCTGCGTCGACCTCTTCGCCCCCGGCGTCGAGATCACCTCGGACTGGAAGGGCAGCACGACCCGGACGATCAGCGGCACCTCGATGGCCACGCCGCACGTCGTCGGCGCGGCCGCCCTCTACCTCGACGCGCACCCGAGCGCGTCGCCGGCGACGGTGCACTCCGCCATCGTCGGTGCGACGAGCAAGGGCAAGGTCACGGGCGCGGAGAGGCAGTGCCTGCTGCTCCTCTGCTCGGCCGGCACCCCGAACAGCGGACTGCTCTACGTGCCGCGCTGATCCGGCTGCCCGGGACGGCGTGCTCCACGCACTAACCTGACCGGGTGACGACGTACGCCGCCTACGGGACCAACCTCGATCCCCTCCGGATGGGCGAGCGGTGCCCGCACTCCCCGTTGCAGACGACGGGGTGGCTGACCGGGTGGCGGCTGACCTTCGGCGGCGAGGAGCACGGCTGGGACGGCGCGCTCGCGACGATCGTCCAGGACCCGACCACCGCCGTGTACGTCGCCGTGTACGACGTCAGCCCGCTCGACGAGCCGAACCTCGACCAGTGGGAGTCGGCCGACTCCGGCCTCTACCGCAAGACGAAGGTCCGGGTCTCGACCATGGTCGGCGAGATCGTGGCGTGGACCTACGTGCTCGACGCCTACGAGGGCGGGCTGCCCTCGGCGTCGTACCTCGGGGTGATCGCGGACGCCGCCGAGTCGGCCGATGCCCCGGCCGACTACGTCGAGGCGCTGCGCCGGCGCGACTGCCGCTCCACCGGCCTCTGACGGGGAGGCCGTACCCCCGGCGAACCTGAATCGTTGTCAGGTAATGCTGCGTCGTCTCACCCTGGCCACGACCGCCACCGCCCTGTGCGTCGCCTCGCTCGCCCTCGTGCCCGGCGCGGCCCCCGCGCAGGAGCCGCCCACGCGGCTGCGTGACGTGATGTGGGTCGGCAACAACTGGGCCGGCACGGCCAGCATCGTCGACGCCGACGACTTCACCGTGCTGAAGCGGGGCGTGGACCTGATCCCGGACAAGGCGCAGGAGCTCGCCGACATCCGCAAGGACCTGGTCGCGCAGGCCTACTTCCTGCTGATCCGCTACGGCCCCGGCGAGGGCCACGACCAGTTCGTCGACGACATGTTCACCACCCGCGACGGCCGCTACCTCGCCGTGTCGCGGCCGAGCTTCGCCGACGTCGTGTGGATCGACATCGCGAAGGCGACGGCCGGCGACCCGGACTCGATCGTGCGCGAGCAGCCGATGGACGGGCACCGCAGCGACCACATGGCCGTCTCCCCCGACGGCCGGCGGCTGCTGGTGTCGGACTCGACCGAGCGCCAGGTCATCGAGTTCTCGATGGTCGACGAGGTCCTCCCCGACGGGACCGTGGTCACGATGGGCGACCGGATGCGCACCTTCGCCTCGGGCGAGACGCCCCACGAGAGCAACTACACCCGCGACGGCGAGCAGATCTTCCACGCCTCGATCGGGCTGGTCTACACGCCGGGTGACCTGCCGCTGCTCGACGGCCTCAAGGGCGACCGCTGGTTCCAGGTGGTGCGCAGCTCGGACTTCTCGGTCCAGCGCCGCTGGGGCATCGGGCGCGAGCTGGCCGAGGCCGGCTACCCGGACATGAGCAGCGCCGTACGACCGATGGCGGTCTCGCCCGACGAGCGCTACGTCTACTTCCAGGTCTCCTTCTTCCACGGGTTCGTCGAGTTCGACACCCAGGCGCCCGACCTCAACGGCAGGACCGACTACAAGCTCGGCGGCGTCCCCGAGCCGGCGGTCGGTGCCGTCACCCGGCTGGTGCCGCTGCCCAACCGCGTGCCCAAGATGCCGCGCGAGCAGTACGTGAACGACTCGGCCCACCACGGCCTGTCGATCAACGCCGACGGCGACACGCTGTGCGTCGCCGGGACGATGGACGACTACGCGGCCCTGGTCGACCGGGAGTCGGGCCGCTACCGGATCTTCGACGAGGCGACCACCGGTCACACCTACCTGAAGCCGTACTGGACCACCGAGGGCCTCCACGACACCTGCTGGGTCTCGCTGTCCGGCAGCGACGCCGTCGCCGTGATCGACACCGAGACCGGCGAGGAGCTCGCCTACCGCGAGGTCGGCGACCACCCCCAGCGGGTGCGGCACGGGTTCGTGCCGGAGGCCCTCGTCGACACGTGGTGACGGGCCGTTGACGAGTAGTCTCGCCGCGTGAACGACACGCCCTCGCCGTACGCCCTGGCCGAAGAGGCCGCCGCCCGCCTCGCCGAGCTGACGGGGGTCGCCCGCCACGACGTCGCGCTGGTCCTCGGCTCCGGCTGGCTGCCGGCCGCCGAGGCGCTGGACCCGACGGGCGAGAACACGACCGAGATCTCCGTGACGGACCTCCCCGGCTTCGGTGCGTCGGCCGTCGTCGGCCACTCCGGCAAGGTCCGCTCGATCCGGCTGCCCGGCGAGGACGGCGACCGGCACCTGCTCGCCTTCCTGAGCCGCACGCACTACTACGAGGGCAAGGGCGTCCCGGCCGTCGTCCACGGCGTCCGTACGGCGGCCGCCGCGGGCTGCCGCGCGATCGTGCTCACCAACGGCTGCGGCGGCCTCAAGGAGACCTGGACGCCCGGCACCCCGGTGCTGATCAGCGACCACATCAACCTCACCGGCCAGTCCCCCATCGTCGGCGCCAACTTCGTCGACCTCACCGACCTGTACTCCCCGCGGCTGCGCGAGCTGTGCCGCGAGGTCGAGCCGAGCCTCGACGAGGGCGTCTACGTCCAGTTCACCGGCCCTCACTACGAGACCCCGGCCGAGGTGCGGATGGCCGGCATCCTCGGCGGGCACCTGGTCGGCATGAGCACGACGCTCGAGGCGATCGCGGCCCGGGAGGCCGGGATGGAGATCCTCGGCATCAGCCTGGTCACCAACCTCGCCGCCGGCCTGAGCGGCGAGCCGCTCGACCACGCCGAGGTGCTCGAGGCCGGTCGCGCCGCGGCCACCCGGATGGGGGCACTGCTCGGCGAGGTCGTCCCGCGGATCTGAGACCCGCGGGACGACCTGGGGAGCCGGCGCTCAGCTGGCGCGATCCATCGTCCGCACGCCTGCCCACAGCCCGAGCGCACCCACCACGAACGACGCGGCGAAGCCGGAGACGATCGTGTCCACCGGGAACGAGCCGGCGAACAGCGCGCGCTCGGCGTCCACGAGGTACTTCAGCGGGTTGAGGTCGGACGCGGTCTGCAGCCAGCCGGGGGCGCCGTCGAGCGGGAGCAGCACGCCGGCGAGCAGCAGGAGCGGGAAGATCACGGTCTGCTGGACGGTCCAGAAGATCCACGCCTGCTCCTTCGCGGCGATCGCGAGCGCGAGGCTCAGCGCGCCGAGGCCGACGCTGAAGGGCACCAGCACGACGATGCCGAGAAGCACGCCGCCCAGGTGCAGGTCGAAGGCGAAGGGCGCCACGACCGCGACGATGATCGCGGTCTGAAGGACGAGCGGCACCATCTCCCGCAGCGCCTTGCCGATCATCAGCGAGGAGCGGCGCACCGGCGAGACGAGCAGCCGCTCGAACGAGCCGCTGATGATCTCCTCCGACAGGTTGGCGCCAGTGAAGGACGCGCTCATCAGCGCGGTCATCGCGACGATGCCGGGCACGAACCACTGCAGCGCGGAGCCGTCCGGGCTCTCCGGCAGCAGCGGCGCGAACAGGCCGAGGAACACCAGCGGCTGCACCATGGCGAACAGGACGGACGCCGGCTGGCGGAGCACCGGCTGGAGCTCACGGAGCAGGACGTTCCAGATGTCGGCGGCGAGGCCGACGGGCCGCGCCGCGACAGGGGTACGACGGCGGGCGGGCACGGTGGGGGCGGCGCCGCCCAGGTCGGTGGTCATCTCGATGGTCATGCCGCTGCTCCTTCGCTGGGGGTGGACTGGTTCTCGCGCAGGCTGCGCCCGGTGAGGTTGAGGAAGACGTCGTCGAGGGTCGGCCCGACGACCTCGAGGCGGGTGACCGGCGTACCGGCGGCCGCCAGGTCGGCGACCAGGGCGGGGGCGGCGTCGCGCCCGAAGGCGGCCCGCAGCTCGACGTGGCTGCCGGTCACGACCACCTGTGCGCCGGCGACGCGGTCGGCCCGCTCCGCGGCGGCCCGGGCGGCGTCGGCGGAGGCGAAGTCCATCGCGACCAGGTCGCCGAGCGCCGACTTGAGCGCGGCGGCCGAGTCGTCGGCGATGACCTGTCCGTGGTCGATGACGATGACGCGGCCGGCGAGCGCGTCGGCCTCCTCGAGGTAGTGCGTGGTCAGCACGATCGTGGTCCCGAGCTCGGCGTTCAGGCGGCGCACCTGCTCCTGGAGGTTGACCCGGTTCTGCGGGTCGAGGCCCGTGGAGGGCTCGTCGAGGAACAGGATCGGCGGCTCCTGGACGAGGCCGATGGCGACGTCGAGCCGGCGGCGCTGGCCGCCGGAGAGCCGGGCGACCGGGCGGTCGGCGTGCTCGGTCAGGTCGAACGCCTCCAGCAGCTCCTCGGTCCGCGCGCGGGCGTCCTGCCGGGACAGGCCGTGCGCCCGGGCCTGGCTCATCACCTCGTCGCGGCCGCGGAACTGGTGGCCGGCGGCGTTGCCCTGGCCGACGTACCCGATCGAGCGGCGGACCGCGGCGCGCTCGCGGACGACGTCGTGGCCGGCGACCTCGGCGGTGCCGGAGGTGGGGGCGATGAGCGTCGTCAGCATCCGCAGGGTCGTCGACTTGCCGGCGCCGTTGGGGCCGAGGAAGGCGACCAGCTCGCCGGCCGCCACCTCCAGGTCGAGGCCGCGCACGGCCTCGATCGTCTGCTTGCTGCGCGTGTAGTGGCGGGTCAGTCCGGAGGTGCGGATGACCGGGCCGCTGCTGCCTGTCCTGCTCGTGTTCTTCTCCATGACCACCACGCTAGGAACGTTTTAGGTCAACTTCTGTCCTGATTCCGATCTAATCTCGGAGACATGTCGACGAGCGCCCGGATGCTCCGCCTCCTGTCCCTCCTCCAGACCCACCGGTTCTGGACCGGCGGCGAGCTCGCCGGGCGGCTGGAGGTCTCCGAGCGCACGCTGCGCCGCGACGTGGAGCGCCTGCGCGACCTCGGGTACGACGTCGACGCGGTCCGCGGGGCCGCCGGCGGCTACCAGCTGCGGGCCGGCGGGGCGATGGCCCCGCTGCTGCTCGAGGAGGACGAGGCGGTCGCGGTCGCGGTCGGCCTGCGCGCCGCGGCCAACGGCGGCGTCCCCGGCTTCGAGGACACCACGCTGCAGGCGCTCACCAAGGTGATCGCGCTGATGCCGCCGCGGCTGCGCCGGCGGATGGCCGCCCTGCAGACGCAGACCGAGGGCATGGCCTGGGCCGGCGGGCCGGTCCTCGACCCCGCCGTGCTGACCACGCTGGCCCAGGCCTGCCGGGACGACGAGGCGGTCTCGTTCGCCTACACGGCCGCCGACGGCAGCGCCACCGTGCGGCGGGTGGAGCCGCACCGCCTCGTCAACCTGGGGCGGCGGTGGTACCTGGCGGCGTACGACCGCGACCGGCAGGACTGGCGCTCCTTCCGGGTCGACCGGGTGGAGGGCACGCCCACGACCTCGGGCCAGCGGTTCCGCCCGCGGGAGATCCCGGGCGGCGATGCGGCGGCGTACGTCAGCCAGGGCCTGCGCACCCGGCCGCGCCAGCACCGGGTCGTCGTCACGATGGCCGTGCCCGCGGCGACGGCCGAGGCGAGCGTCGCGCGGTGGGCGAGCATCGAGCCGCTCGGCGAGGACCGCTGCCGGATGACGATGGACACCGACACCCTGGACTGGCCGGTGCTGGTCCTCGCCGGCCTGGACTGCGACTTCGAGGTGGAGGCGCCGGACGAGTTGCGCGCGCTGCTCGCCCGGTTCGCCGCCCGGATCAGCCGGTAGCCCGCAGGAAGCTCCCGGTACGACGGGCGCCGACCACGTCGGTCGGCAGGCCGTCGGCCACGACCAGCTCCCCGCCGACGAGCACCGCGGCGACCGTGGCGTCGTTGCGGTTGACCATCCGCGAGAGGTTGCCGAAGGCCGGGACCGGCGCCTCGGCGTACTCGTCGAGCGACGCGTCGAGGCGCTCGGGGTCGATCACGACGAGGTCGGCCCGGTCGCCGACGCGCAGGTGCCCGGCATCGAGGCCGTACCAGTCGGCGAGCTCCCCGGTCAGCCGGTGCACGGCGTGCTCGACGCTCATGAAGGGCCGCGGCGTCGACTCCGCGTCGCGGACCCGCCGCAGCAGCCGCAGGCCGAAGTTGTAGAAGGCCATGTTGCGCAGGTGCGCGCCAGCGTCGGAGAAGCCGAGCTGCACACCCGGGTCCGCCGTGAGCTTGTCGAGCACCTTCGGCCGGTGGTTGGAGATCGTCGTGCGCCAGCGCACCTTCTCGCCGTGCTCCACGACGAGGTCGAGGAAGGCGTCGACGGGGTGGATCCCGCCCCGCTCGACACCGACCTGGCCGAAGGTCCTGCCCACGACGTCGGCGTCGGGGCACTCGGTGATCTCGGCGTCGAAGAAGTCGCGGTGCCACACACGGGGCCCGTACTTCTTGTCGTAGTCCTTGCGGAACCAGCGGCGGTAGTCCTCGTCGGCGAGCAGCGCCCGCTGCTCCTCGATCTGGTTCGACAGGTGCAGGGCGGCAGCGCCCGAGCCGAACTCCTCGAAGACGGGCAGCGCGATGCCGTCGGAGTAGACCTCGAAGGGCACCGGCAGGTGCTGGAAGCGCAGGTCGCCGCCGCAGCGGTTCACCGTGCGGGCGATCAGTGGGAACAGGTGCGCGACCATCGGGATCGCCTTGATGTCGGCGGCCGACAGCAGGCTCACCTTGAGCGCGGGCTTGCGGCCCCAGCCGGCGCTGCTGAACGCCATCCGGGCCAGGCTCTGCGGCTTCGCGACGTCGGGTCCGCCCTGCAGCGCGCGCCCCCTCCTGCGCAGGACCCGGTTCAGGCGCCGCCGCTCCTTGCCCTTCGCGTACGTCGACGGCAGGGTCCGCGAGCGGCAGGTCTCCCCGTCCAGCTTGTCGAACATCAGCTCCTGCGAGGACATCCCGATGAAGCCCTCGTCGAGCGCATCGACCAGGTCCGCCTCCATCCGGGCCAGCTCGGCCGCGGTCGGCCTCACCGCGGGGTCGGTGGAGCGGGCCAGCCCCATCCGCGCGGAGCGGATGTCGGAGTGGCCGATGAACGCGGCGACGTTGGGGCCGAGCGGCAGCTGCTCCAGCGCGGCGACGTACTCCCCCGCGGTGGTCCAGGTCTTCAGCTGCTCGAGCGCGCCGACGACGTAGGGGCGCGGGATCGCCTCGACGCGGCCGAACAGGTCGCCGGCGTCCTCGGGCGCGGCGTGCACGGTGGAGAGCGAGCAGGACCCGAGGAAGGTCGTGGTGATGCCGTGGCGCAGCGACTCCGACAGGCCGGGCTGGACGAGCACCTCGACGTCGTAGTGCGTGTGGATGTCGACCATGCCCGGCAGCACCCAGTGCCCGGTGGCGTCGATGACCCGCGGGCAGCCGGTCTCGTCGAGGGGCTCCTCGCTGACCGCGACCACGCGGCCGGCACGGATCCCGAGGTGGCGCACCGCGGACGGCGCGCCCGTCCCGTCGAACCAGCGGCCGCCGCGGACGATCGTGTCGAAGCTCATGCGTCGCTCCTGACCAGCTCGGCGTAGTGGTGGTCCCGCTCGCCCCGCGACCAGAGCAGGTCGTCGGTGTCGAGGGCCTGGGCCCGCAGCTCACGCTTGAGCACCTTGTTGGTCGCCGTGCTCGGCAGGGCGGCGGCGATCCGCACGTGCCGCGGCCACGCCTTCGGCGACAGGTCGGGCTGCTGGGCCAGGAACGCCGCGAAGTCCTCCGGCGCGAGCGAGGCCCCGTCGCGCAGCACCAGCGCACACATCACCTGGTCGCCGACCCGCTCGTCGGCGACGGCGTACACGGCCGCCTGGGAGATCGCGGGGTGCCGCAGCAACAACTGCTCGACGGGCGCGGCGGCGAGGTTCTCGCCGTCGACGCGGAGCCAGTCGTCGGTGCGGCCGGCGAGGAAGACGAAGCCGTCCTCGTCGCGGTAGGCGAGGTCGCCGGACCAGTACATCCCTCCGTCCAGCCGCTCCGCCGTCGCCCGCTGGTCGTTGTAGTAGCCGGCGAAGAAGCCCGCACCCTGGGTGTTGACCAGCTCACCGACGGCCTGGTCGAGGTTCGTCACACGCCCGTCCGCGTCCCGCACCGCGCGCGGGCACTCCTGCCGGGTGAGCCTGTCGTAGACCGCCACCCCGTCGAAGGGGACGCCGATCGAGCCGGCCGGGGTGTCCTCGGTGCGGGTGATGATCACCGCCGACTCGGTCGAGCCGAAGCCGTCCCAGACCGAGCAGCCGAAGCGCGCCGCGAACTCGCGGATGTCGCGGTCGGAGGCCTCGTTGCCGAACGCGAACCGCAATGGGTTGTCCGCGTCGTCGGGGCGCTCGGGCGTGGCCAGCACGTAGGCGAGCGGCTTGCCGACGTAGTTGAGGTAGGTCGCCCCGTAGCGCCGGACGTCGTCGATGAAGTGCCGCGCGGAGAACTCCGCGAGGGCCAAGGCAGCGCCGGAGGCCGCACTCACCGCGAAGCCCGCCATCACCGCATTGCTGTGGAACAACGGCATCGAGCAGTAGACGACGTCGGTGGCGTCGAGGCCGTACTTGTCGACGAGCACGCTGCCCGCCATGACGACCATGAAGTTCGCGACCTGCACGGCCTTCGGCTCACCGCTCGTGCCCGAGGTGAAGATGAGCATGAAGGTGTCCGTCGTCGAGGCCACCCGGAAGCCGTCGGTCGTCGTCGGCGCGGCCGCGACCTTCTCCCGCCAGTCCGGCCGGTCGGTGTCGACGACGACCGCGCCACCGAGGTCGAGACCCTCCAGCAGCGGCAGGTGGGCCCCGTCGGTGAGCAGCACCCGGCAGTCGGCCCGTCGTACGTCGGCGGCCAGCGCCTCGCCGCGGCGGGTCCGGTTGATGCCGACCGTGACGTGCCCAGCGACCGCACCGGCGGCGATGGCGAACGCCATCTCGGCGCTGTTGGGCAGCAGGACGCCGACGTGGAGCGGGTCGCCGTCGCGGGCGAGCGCGTGCAGCACGTGCGCGCGGGCGGCGCTCCCCGCGACGACCTCGCGCCAGGTCCACGTGTCGTCGCCGTGCCGGAAGCCGGGGGTGTCGCGGTCGGCGTGCGCGAGCAGCAGGCCCTGGACGGTGTCAGCCATTGACCGGCTCCAGCTCGGGTGCGGGCACGGAGACGTGGCGGCGCAGGAAGTGGAGCGCGTGCTCGAGGGCCGCCTCGTGGAAGGGCTTGCCGGCGAACAGGTCGAAGTGGTCGCCCGGGTAGTGCCGGACCTCGGCCCGGCCCGCGAAGGCCGCCTTCATCGCGGCCTGCAGCGGGGCGCTCCGGTCGAAGTCGGCGACCTGCACCAGCCACGGCACCTCCAGCGACGCCGCGGCCTTCGCGGGCGCGCGGGTGCCGAGCTCCAGGACCACGTCGGCCGCGATCTCGTTGCGCCAGGTCGGACCCGCGATCGAGAGGTAGTCCTCGTAGGCGCCCTCCAGCGTCAGCGCGCCGGGCTCACCGGGGCGGGCCACGACGGGGATCATCGAGGGACCGCGGCCGGCCCTGCGTCGTACGGCGCTCGCGAGGCCGCGACCTGTCGACGCCAACAGCTGACCGGGCGCGTGGTGCTTCGTCGCGAGCCTGGCCGCCGCCAGCCCGTCCACCATGGGTACGACGGACACCACCGCCGCGACGTCGTCCCGCTCGGCAGCGGCGGAGACGACGTGGCCGCCCCCGAGCGAGACGCCCCACAGCACGACACGACCCGCGTCGACACCGGGCAGGCGCTTCGCGGCGTCGACCGCCGCGTGGAGATCGGCGACCTGGCCGGCGAGCGAGACGACCTGGCGCGGCGAGCCGTCGCTCGCGCCGAAGCCGCGGTAGTCGAAGGTGACCGCGTGCAGCCCGGCCGCCGCGAAGGCCTCGGCGAACGGGAACATCCCGGCGTCCTGGGTGCCGGCCAGGCCGTGCGCGAGGACGACGACCGGCGCGCCGTCGGCACCGGTGAAGTGGGTCGCGGCGCAGCGCACGCCCGCCGAGGTGAAGTCGAAGGTGGTGCTCATCGCGTGCTCCCGTAGATGCTCTGGATCCAGATGTGGGTGATCGCGTCGATGTGGGCCTCGCGCTCGGGCCCGACGCCCATCGCGTGCCGCTCGACGGCGTGGTCGTTGAGGTCGAGGAGGACGGCGGCGAGCACGTGCGCGTCGCCGCCCGCGGGCGCGTGCCCGACGGCCCGCTCGCGCTCGATCATCTCCGCGGTCATCTCCGCGAACTCGGCACGGCCGGCCTCCCACAGCTCGCGCACCGCGGGGCTGGTGGCGCGCGCCTCGAGGAGGGCGCGGTAGGTGTGCGGGGTGCGGTCGACCGAGTCGAAGAGGGTCGCGACGACCGTGCGGATCCGGGCCCGGGGCTCGCCCTCGGCCTTGACCAGCAGGTCGGTCGCGTCCGACGCGTCGTCGTACAGCTCGGCCATGAGGGCCAGGACCGCGGTCGCCTTGCTCTCGAAGTAGAAGTAGAACGCCGAGCGCGTCACGCCGGCGCGGCGCGAGATCTCCGCGACGTTGACCTCCTCGAGGGTCTGCTCGCGGAGCAGCTCGTCGAGGGCCTCCAGCAGGGCCGCCCGACGCTGGTCGCCCCGGTTGACGCTGCGCCGGTCGACCATCCGTGCCCAGAGCCGCTCGTCGCTCATCGCGCGGCCCCCTGGCCCGCCCGGGCGAGTCCGGCCGGGATCTCCTTGACCCGCAGGTCGTGCTCGTAGATGAAGTAGTCGAGCTGCTGGGTGTGCCGCGCGGTCTGGACCATGTGGCCGGTGTACTTCTGCGTGTCCTCGTCGATCACCCGCTCCATCTCCGCGACCGGTGGCGTCGCGTAGCGGCCGACCAGCCAGGCCGCGACCATCCGGGTCTGGCACTCGACGAACGGGAACAGCGTCGGCGTCGCCTGCGCGAAGCCGATGAAGGCGAGGTCGTCGAAGCCCGGCTTGAAGACCCGCTTGTAGAGGCGGATCTCGTTGTCGGGCGCGCTGATCAGCTCGGGGTCGAAGAAGGGGAAGGTGATGTTGTAGCCGGTCGCGTAGATGATCACGTCGAAGTCCGCGCTCGTGCCGTCCTCGAAGTGGACGGTCTCCCCGTCGAGGCGGGTGACATTGCCCTTCGGGGTGACGTCACCGGACTTCAGCCGCAGGGGCAGCTCACCGGACTGCGTCGGGTGCGCCTCGAAGAACTTGTGGTTGGGCGCGGGCAGGCCGTAGAGCGTGGGGTTCGAGGCAGTGAGGACCTGGCCCATCTGCATCAGCTTGCGCTGCCACGCCAGCGGGAGGTGCGGCGTGGTGCGGAAGTTCATGTCCGCCGCCTTGCCGTACATCAGCTTCGGCACGATCCACGCACTGCTGCGCGTGGACAGGGTGACCTGGTTGCGCATCGCCTTCTGCGACAGCTCGACGGTGATGTCCGCGGCACTGTTGCCGATCCCGACCACGAGGATCCGCTTGTCCATCAGGTGCAGGGGCGTCCACGGGTCGATGTAGGCGTGGGAGTGGATCGTCTCGCCGGTGAACTCGCCGGGGAACTCCGCGAAGCGGGGGTCCCAGTGGTGGCCGTTCGCGACGAGGAGCACGTCGAACGGACGCGTGCGGCCGGCCTGGTCGGTGATGTCCCAGCCGCCGCCGGGGCGGCGCTCGGCGCTGACCACGCCGTTCTCGAACTCGATGCGCCGGCGGATGTCGAAGGCGTCCGCGTAGGCGTCGAGGTAGTCCTTGATCTGGGTGTGGTGAGGGAAGTCGGGGTAGCTGTCCGGCATCGGGAAGTCCCGGAAGGACAGCTGGTGCTTCGAGGTGTCGATGTGCAGCGAGCGGTAGGCGCTGCTGTGCCCGTTCGGGTTCCCGAAGGCCCAGTTGCCACCGACCCGGTCCGACGACTCGAAGGTCGTGAACTCCAGGCCGTAGTCGGCGAGCATCTTGCTCATCGTGAGGCCGCTGATGCCCGCGCCGATCACGGCGACGGTGGGACCACTCATCGGTACTTCCTTCCGGTGGGGCTCCGGGCGGAGCCTCGACGAAGCCTTGACAAAGCCAGGTGACGGGCGTCACGTTAAGCCTGTCATTTGACACGTGTCAACAGATTCAGACGAATGTCAGCAACGAGTCAGCGGAGGGCAGCATGCAGGTAACCGTCGTCATCGGAGGCGCCTCGGGCATCGGGGCGGCCACCGCCCGGGTGCTGGCGGAGGCCGGTCACGAGGCGGTCGTCGCCGACCTGCCGGGCACGCCTGCGGACACCTTCGTGGACGTGACCGACGAGACCTCGGTGGCGGCGCTGCTCGACCAGGTGGTGGCCGACCACGGCGCGTTCCACGGCGTCGTCAACTGCGCCGGCGTGAGCACCCTGGCCCGGGTCGTCGACCACGACGCGGCCGAGTGGCGACGGGTCGTCGACGTCTGCCTCACCGGCGCCTTCCTCGTCCTCAAGCACGCCGGCCAGCGGGTGGCCGACGGCGGCTCCCTGGTGTCGCTGTCCTCGCTCAACGCACGGCAGCCGGGCACGGGGCTGGCGGCGTACTGCGCGGCGAAGGCGGGCCTGGTCGCGCTGACCGAGGTCACCGCGCTCGAGCTCGGGCCGCGCGGCGTACGGGTCAACGCGGTCGCCCCCGGCCTGGTGGTCACGCCGCTGACTGCGCCGGCGATGGACATCCCCGGCGTGCGCGACGACTACCTCGACAACACGGCGCTGGGGCGCTCGGGCGAGCCGGACGAGGTCGCCGCCGCGATCCGCTTCCTGCTGTCCGACGACTCGCGCTGGATCACCGGCGAGACGCTCGACATCAACGGCGGCGCCCACCTGAAGCGCTATCCCGATCTGGTCGGCCTCGTCGAGAAGGCCTTCGCATGAGCACCCTCGCCGGCCGCACCGCCATCGTCACCGGGGGCGGCTCCGGCATCGGCGCCGCGCTGACCCGTGCCCTGGTCCGTGAGGGCGCGCACGTCCTCTGCGCGGACCTCGACCTCGCGGCCGCGGAGTCCGTCGCCGCCGGCGTCTCCGGACCCGGTACGGCGACCCCGCGCCAGGTCGACGTGACCTCGGCGCAGGACCTCGTGGACGCCGTGGACGCCGTCGTCGCCGAGCACGGTCGGCTCGACCTGATGTTCAACAACGCCGGCATCACCTTCCTCGGGAACACCGAGGACCTGACGCTCGAGCAGTGGAACGCGATCATCGACGTGAACGTACGCGGCGTCGTGCACGGCGTGCATGCGGCGTACCCGCGGATGATCGCGCAGGGCGGCGGGCACATCGTGAACACCGCGTCGATGGGCGGGCTGATGGCCGCCGGCCTGATGACGTCGTACGTCACGACCAAGCACGCGGTCGTCGGGCTGTCCCTCGCCCTGCGCACCGAGGCCGCGGCCCACGGCGTCGGCGTCACCGTCGTGTGCCCCGCGGCCGTCGACACCCCGATCCTCGACAAGGGCGAGATCGGGCGGTTCAAGGGTCGCGACTTGTACCTCGAGGGGCAGGGCGTCAAGCACCCCGTCGACCCCGACGTGCTCGCGCGGCGGGTGCTCGCGGCGGTCGCCGACGACGAGGCGTACGTCGTCGAGCCGCGCCAGGCGCGGATCGCGTGGCGCGTCGGCCGGCTCTCCCCCACCTTCGTCAACAAGATGGCGACGAGGTTCATCGCGAAGCAGCGCGCGCAGGCCGGCTGAGCCGCGATCGGCGGGCCGGCGTCGAATCGGTGGCGTTGGGCCGGGGTCGATAGCCTCTGGCCCCATGGTCGGGTTCGGGGGCACCGGGGTGATGCTGCTCGGCGTCGTCGTCGCGGGTGCCGCTTGCGGCCTGCTGGGCCTGCTCCTGGTCCGCCCGCTCGGCTGGGTCTCGGCGGCCGCGATCGCGGGCTTCGTGTGGTCGGTCGCGGTGATCGGTCTGGTCACCCTCGTGCCCGCCGAGGCCAACCCCGGCATCGTCCCGGCCGAGGGCCGGTTGACCTCCTGCTCGTGGGACATCGGCGGGCCGGCACCCGACGGCTTCTGGATCTTCCAGTCCGGCCAGCGGGCGCTCAACACGGTGCTCTTCGTGCCGGCCGGCGCCCTGCTCGTGCTGGCCGTGGGCCGCTGGCGGGCCGGCTGGCTGCTCGCGCCCCTGGGCGTGGCCGCGTTGGCCGGCTACTCCGTGGTGATCGAGAAGACGCAGCTCGAGCTCGCCCGGATCGACCGCGCCTGCGACGTCACCGACATCATCGACAACTCCACGGGCGCCGCGCTCGGCGCCCTCATCGGGCTCGTCCTGCTCGTGGTGCTCCAGCCCTGGCGGCACCGGCGGCGCCAGCTCTCAGGCACCCACCACTGACAGGCGCCGGGCGAGGCCGTCGCGACAGCCCGCCATCATCCGGGCGTGGTTCCAGGCCAGCACCGGCCTGCCGGCGTACGACGCCAGCGCGAGCAGGCCGTGGACGACGACCTCCTGCCGGAACTCCAGCCGGGTGCCCGTCGCCGTCGGCGTGAGCCCGAACCGGGCGTAGCCGTCGAGGTCACCGCTCAGCGCGACCTCCACGACCGGCGGCGTCCGCGAGACCGCGTCGAGGACGAGGTCGAGGGTGTAGGGCAGCGCCGAGCGGCAGCGCACCCAGGCCGTGTCCGGCCCGAGCTTCGCGACCGCACGCACCTGCGGCCACCACCGCGGGTAGTGCTCCAGGTCCGTGAGCACGCCCGCCACGTCGTCGACGGACGCGGCGACCTCCCAGGCGTCGGCGAACTCGTAGGCGCGGACCACGCGTCCATCATGCCGTGGTCGTCCGTGGCGGCCTTGACCTGGAGCACGCTCCAAGGGGGAAGATCAGGACATGACGGGACTGACCATCGCCGAGGCGTCCGGCCAGCTCGGCCTGAGCGCCGACACGCTGCGCTACTACGAGAAGGACGGGCTGCTGCTGCGCCCGGTCCCCCGCTCGTCCAGCGGGCACCGGCAGTACGACGAGCCCGACCTGCGCTGGATCAAGCTGGTGACCTGCCTGCGCGCCACCGGCATGCCGATCCGCGACGTCCGTCGCTACGCCGCGCTCGTGCGCGAGGGCGACGGCAACGAGGAGGAGCGGCTCGCGCTGCTGCACGCCCACCGCGAGAGCGTGCTGCGCGAGCTCGCCGAGGTCACCGCCCACCTGGGCGCGATCGACCACAAGATCGGCATCTACGAGCACAAGCTGGAATTGCTCGAGCAGAGCGCTTGACCTGGAGCGCGCTCCAAGGAGTTGGCTGGTGGTCATGACGATCCCCACCCGCACCCTCGGTACGACGTCCCCCCTCACCGTCTCCGCCCTCGGCCTCGGCTGCATGGGCATGTCGGAGTTCTACGGCTCCCCCGACGAGGTTGGCGGCATCGCGACCATCCACCGCGCGCTCGACCTCGGTGTCACCTTCCTCGACACCGCGGACATGTACGGCCCGTTCACCAACGAGCGCCTCGTCGGCAAGGCGCTGGCCGGGCGCCGCGACGGCGTCCAGCTCGCGACGAAGTTCGGCAACGAGCGGCTGCCCGACGGCACCCGCCTCGGCGTCAACGGTCGCCCGGAGTACGTCCGCAAGGCCGCCGACGCCTCCCTGGAGCGGCTCGGCGTCGACCACATCGACCTCTACTACCAGCACCGCGTCGACAAGACCGTGCCGATCGAGGAGACCGTCGGCGCGATGAAGGAGCTGGTCGAGGCCGGCAAGGTCCGCCACCTCGGGCTGTCCGAGGCGTCGCCGGAGACCATCCGCCGCGCGCACGCCGTGCACCCGATCACCGCGCTGCAGACCGAGTACTCGCTCTTCACCCGCGACCTCGAGGACGAGATCCTGCCGACCCTGCGCGAGCTGGGCATCGGCCTGGTCCCCTACTCCCCGCTCGGCCGTGGGCTGCTGACGGGTGCGATCGGCGCGACCCCCGACACCGGCGACAGCCGCGCGACGGCGTACTTCCCGCGCTTCCAGGGCGACAACCTCGCCACCAACCTCGCGCTGGTCGACAGGATCAAGCAGCTCGCGGCGGAGCACGGCTGCACGCCCGGCCAGCTCGCCCTGGCGTGGGTGCTCGCCCAGGGCGAGGACATCGCCCCGATCCCGGGCACGAAGCGGGTGCGCTACCTGGAGGAGAACGTCGGCGCGGTCGCCGTCGAGCTCACCGCCGACGACCTGGCCGCCCTCGAGGCCGCGGTGCCGCGCGACGCCGTCGCCGGTGAGCGGTACGGCGACATGAGCACCATCGACGCCTGAGGATCGCGAGGATCCCGAGGAGCCCGAGGAGTCAGCGTGCGGGTGCGATCCGCACCCGCACGTTCTTCATCAGCGGCTGGTCGCTCTGCTCGCTGTAGTCGCCGGCGCCGATGAGCACGTTCATCTCCGGCATGTAGCCGGCGGCGCTGCCGCGGGGCAGGTCGTAGCGCAGTGCCGTGTAGTTGCGCAGCTCGCGCGTCGACCCGTCCTTGCAGGTGGCGACGATGTCGACGAGCCCGCCCTGCTCGATGCCGCGCGCCTTCATGTCGTCCTTGTGCAGGAGGAGCAGGGTGCGCAGGTTCTTCACGCCGCGGTAGCGGTCGTCGTCGGAGTAGATCGTGGTGTTCCACTGGTCGTGGGAGCGCATGGTCTGGAGCACGAGCACGTCGGGGTCGTCGGGGACCACGTCGGTCAGCGGCGCCGACGAGAACTCCGCGCGGCCCGACGGCGTCTGGAAGACGAGCTCGCGGGCCGGCTGCTTGAGCCGGAAGCCGAGCGGCAGCCGGACCCGCCGGTTGAAGTCCTCGAAGCCGATCAGCGCCTTCGCCATCGTGTCGCGGATCCGGTCGTAGTCGTCGACGTACCACTCCCACGGCGTCGCGCTGTCCGGCAGCGCCGCCCTCGCCATCCCGGCGATGATCGCCGGCTCGGACAGCAGGTGCGGCGACGGCGGCCTCCGCCTGCCGCGCGAGAGGTGCACCATGCTCATCGAGTCCTCGACGGAGGTCTCCATGAGCCCGTGCTTCTGCTGGTCCTTCTCGGTGCGCGCCAGGCAGGGCAGGATCAGCGCCTTGCGGCCGTGGACGAGGTGGCTGCGGTTGAGCTTGGTGCTCACCTGGACGGTCAGCTCGCAGCTGCGCAGCCCCGCCGCCGTGTACGGCGTGTCGGGAGCCGCCATGACGAAGTTGCCGCCCATGCCGACGAACACCTTCACGGTGCCGTCGTGCATGCCGGCGATCGTGGAGACCGTGTCGCGTCCGTGCTCGCGCGGCGCGGTGATCCCGGTGGCCGCGTCGAGCCGGTCGAGGAACTCCGGCGAGGGCCGGTGGTCGATGCCGCAGGTCCGGTTGCCCTGCACGTTGCTGTGCCCACGGACCGGGGACGGACCGGCGCCCTCGCGGCCGAGGTTGCCGCGCAGCAGGAGCACGTTGACGATCTCGCGGATCGCGTCGGGACCGTGCTCGTGCTGGGTGACCCCGAGGCACCAGCTGATCAGGGTCCGGTCGGACTCGGAGTAGATCCGCGCCGCCTTGCGGATCTCCTTCTCCTTCAGCCCCGACTGCTCGACCAGCTCGGACCACGGCGTCGCCTCGACGACGGCCCGGTAGTCCTCGAAGCCGTGCGTGTAGCGCTCGATGAACTCCATGTCGAGCGCCTTGGGGTCGGAGCGGTACTCCTCCAGGAGCGCCTTGGCCATCCCGCGCATCAGCGCCATGTCCCCGCCGGGACGGACCTGCAGGTTGAGGGTTCCGGTGCGCGTGGCCTTGAACAGCGCCATGTCGACCATCTCGTGCGGGATGATCGCCTTGCGCGACGCGGCCTCGATGAGCGGGTTGACGTGCACGATCTGCGCGCCGCGGTCGAACGCCTCGGTGAGCGCGGTCAGCATCCGCGGCGCGTTCGACGCCGCGTTGACGCCCATGATGAAGAGCGCGTCGGCGGCCTCCCAGTCCTTGAGATCCGCCGTCCCCTTGCCCGTGCCGAGCGAGGCCTGCAGCGCCCGGCCGGACGCCTCGTGACACATGTTCGAGCAGTCGGGCAGGTTGTTGGTGCCGAGCTCCCGCGCCATGAGCTGGTAGAGGAAGGTGGCCTCGTTGCCGAGCCGGCCGGAGGTGTAGAAGGCCGCCTGGTCGGGGCTGTCGAGGGCACGCAGCTCCGCACCGACGAGGGCGAACGCCTCGGCCCAGCCGATCGGGACGTACTTGTCCGACTCCGCGTCGTAGACCATCGGCTCGGTCAGCCGGCCCTGGTCCTCGAGGGCGAAGTCCGACCAGCCCTCCAGCTCGGTGACCGTGTGCTGCGCGAAGAACTCGCGGCCGACGCGCTTCGAGGTCATCTCCCAGACGACGTGCTTGATGCCGTTCTCGCAGATGTCGAGCTTCAGGCCCTTGAGATCGTCGGGCCAGGCGCAGCCCGGACAGTCGAAGCCGTCGTTCTCGTGGTTCATGCGGAACATCGCGGCGCTCCCCCGGCCGAACGCGTGCTCCTTCGCGAGCACCTTGTTCACCGAGATCGCGGCACCCCAGCCTGCTGCGGGGTGGTGGTAGTCCTTCTGCGACCAGCTCTCGTCCGCCATGGTGCGAACCTAGTCCGGAGGGCACGTCGCGCGACAGAGCGTCACGGACAATCGCCGGGCGTCGGGTTGGGCGCGGTGCACTGGCCGGGGCGGCTACCGTGGCCCGGTGACCACGCCCGACACCGACGTCCTGATCACCCGGGCCCAGGCCTGGCTCGCCGAGGACCCCGACGAGCACACCCGCGACGAGCTGACCCGCGTGGTCGCCGCCGTCCAGGCCGGGGACGCGGATGCGCGCGACGACCTCGCCGACCGGTTCCGGGGCACGCTCGAGTTCGGCACCGCGGGTCTGCGTGGCGCGCTCGGTGCGGGGCCGAACCGGATGAACCGCGTCGTCGTCATCCGCGCCGCGGCCGGCCTGGCGTCGTACCTCCTGCAGGAGGGGACGGACCCGGGCACCCCCGTCGTCATCGGGTACGACGCCCGCCACAACTCCGACGTCTTCGCGCGTGACACGGCCGAGGTCATGGCGGGCGCCGGGCTCAAGCCGCTGCTCCTGCCGCGGCCGCTCCCCACCCCCCTGCTGGCGTTCGCCATCCGCGAGCTCGGGTGCGCCGCCGGCGTGATGGTCACCGCCAGCCACAACCCGCCGCAGGACAACGGCTACAAGGTCTACCTCGGCGACGGCAGCCAGATCGTGCCGCCCGCCGACAGCGGCATCGCCGAGCGGATCGCCGCCGTCGGCAACCTCGCCTCCGTGCGGCGGGTGCCGCTCGACACGACCGGCGGTCGGGTGCTCGACGAGGGCATCGTCGACGCCTACCTCGACACGGTCGCCGCGATCGCGGGCGACGGCCCGCGCGACCTCGCGATCGTCTACACCCCGCTCCACGGCGTGGGCGGCGGCGCCCTGCCGGCGGTGCTGGAGACCGCCGGCTTCTCCGCCCCGACGATCGTCGCCGAGCAGGAGCAGCCGGACCCCGACTTCCCGACGGTCGCCTTCCCCAACCCGGAGGAGCCCGGCGCCATCGACCGCGCGGTCGCCCTGGCCCAGCGCACCGGCGCCGACCTGGTGGTCGCCAACGACCCCGACGCCGACCGGTGCGCGCTGGCCGTGCCCGATGCCGGCGCCGACGGTGGGTGGCGGATGCTGCGCGGCGACGAGGTCGGCGCGCTGCTGGCCGACCACCTGCTCAAGGCCGGCCGCGCCGGGGTCTACGCCACCTCGATCGTGTCGTCGTCCCTGCTCGGCACGATGGCGAGGGCCGCGGGCCAGCGCTACGCCGAGACCCTCACCGGCTTCAAGTGGATCGGCCGCCTGCCCGACCTGGTCTTCGGCTACGAGGAGGCGCTGGGCTACTGCGTCGACCCGACCCATGTCGCCGACAAGGACGGGGTCTCGGCGGCGCTGATGCTCTGCGAGATCGCCGCCGAGGCGAAGGCCGCCGGCCGCTCGCTCACCGACCTGCTCGACGACATCGCGGTCGCGCACGGGCTGCACGCCACGGACCAGCTGTCGGTGCGGGTCACCGACCTGTCGCTGATCGCGGCCGCGATGGAGCGGCTGCGCACGCAGCCGCCGGCCGTGCTCGGCGGCTCCGAGGTCACCGCCGCCGACGACCTCACCCGGGGCTCCGCCGACCTCCCGCCGACCGACGGCCTGCGCTACCGCACCGCCGACGGCAGCCGGGTCGTCGTCCGACCGAGCGGCACGGAGCCGAAGCTCAAGTGCTATCTGGAGGTCGTCGTCCCGGTCGTCGACGGCGTCGACGGTGCCCGCGAGGTCGCCACGGCCAAGCTCGCCGCGCTGCGCGCGGACATCGCGGCCGCAGCGGGGATCTGACGGTCAGCCGACGAGCAGGGCGACGAGGGTCGCGACCCCGAGCACGGCCAGCGCCACGATCTCGGGCAGCGCCCAGACCCGGCGCACCTCACCGCGTTCGGTGAACGCGTCGTGCGGCTTCATCCGCCGCCGTACCTTCTCCTCGACCAGCCAGCCGACCGAGTGCTCCTCGGGCCGCGCGCCCGGGCCGGCCTTCGCGTCGCGGTTGATGGTGAGCCGGCTGCGCCCGAAGCCGCTGCCGACGAACCGGTCCTCGTCGACCACGACGACGGTCATCTGGTTGATCTGCACCGAGGTGATGCGGGCGAAGGGGATGAACCGGCTGTGCAGCACGTTGCGCAGCTCCACCTCGTCGCGGTGCAGGAGGACCGCCGGCCGCAGCAGGACCGCCCAGACCAGCACGCCCGCGAAAAGGAGCGCGGGATAGGCCCAGGGCGCGAAGCCGTCGCGGTCCGACACCAGTCCGTAGCCCAGCATCGCCGCCACCGCGACCAGCCCGACCACACCCGAGACCAGCCCGCCCGAGCTGTACCGCTCGGCCTTCTCGCCACCTTCGCTCTGCACCCTGCGAACTCTATGCTGGGCCAATGCCGACCTCCGCCCCCACCGATCCCGTTCCGGGACTCGCGGCGTACTCCGAAGTGACGGCCAGCGACGCCTCGCTGCGCCGGTTCCTCCACGGCCTGCCCGGTGTCGACCAGGTCGGCGCGGAGGCCCGCGCCGCCGGGCTCGGGACCCGCTCGATCAAGACCACCGCCAAGGCGTGGGCGCTCGACCTCGCGATCCGGATGGTCGACCTCACCACGCTCGAGGGCCAGGACACCCCCGGCAAGGTCCGCGCGCTCGCCAACAAGGCGCTGCGGCCCGACCCCGCCGACCCGACCTGCCCGTCGGTCGCCGCCGTCTGCGTCTACGGCGACCTGGTCGGCGAGGTGAAGGCGATCGTCGGCGACCAGGTCAACGTCGCGGCCGTCGCCACCGCGTTCCCGAGCGGCCGCGCGTCGATGGACGTCAAGCTCGCCGACACCCGCGACGCCGTCGCCAACGGTGCCGACGAGATCGACATGGTGATCGACCGCGGGGCCTTCCTCGCCGGGCGCTACCTGCAGGTCTTCGAGGAGATCGTCGCCACCCGGGAGGCCTGCGTGCGTCCCGACGGCACGCACGCCCACCTCAAGGTGATCTTCGAGACCGGTGAGCTGCAGACCTACGACAACGTCCGCCGCGCCTCGTGGCTGGCGATGCTCGCCGGCACCGACTTCATCAAGACCTCCACCGGCAAGGTGCAGCCGGCCGCGACCCTGCCGGTCACCCTGGTGATGCTCGAAGCCGTCCGCGACTTCCGCGAGGCCACCGGCGTCCAGATCGGCGTCAAGCCGGCCGGCGGCATCCGCACCGCCAAGGACGCGATCAAGTACCTCGTCATGGTCAACGAGATCGCCGGCGACGACTGGCTCGACCCGGACTGGTTCCGCTTCGGCGCCTCGACGCTGCTCAACGACCTGCTGATGCAGCGCACGAAGATGACCACCGGCCGCTACAGCGGCCCCGACTACTTCACCCTGGACTGAGGGACTCAGACAATGGCGTTCGAGTACGCACCGGCTCCGGAGTCGCGGAGCATCGTCGACATCAAGCCGTCCTACGGACTGTTCATCGACGGAGAGTTCGTCGACGGGCGGGGCTCGTCGTTCAAGACGATCAACCCGGCCACCGAGGAGACCCTCGCCGAGATCGCGGAGGCGTCCGACGCCGACGTCGACCTCGCCGTTCGCGCTGCCCGACGGGCCTTCCGGGGCTGGTCGCGGCTCTCCGGCAAGGAGCGGGCGAAGTACCTCTTCCGGATCGCCCGGATCATCCAGGAGCGCGGCCGTGAGCTCGCCGTCCTGGAGTCCATCGACAACGGCAAGCCGATCAAGGAGAGCCGCGACGTCGACGTCCCGATCGTCGCCGCGCACTTCTTCTACTACGCCGGGTGGGCGGACAAGCTGGAGTACGCGGGCCTCGGACCCGCCCCCCAGCCGCTGGGCGTCGCCGGGCAGGTCATCCCGTGGAACTTTCCGCTGCTGATGCTGGCGTGGAAGGTCGCGCCCGCGCTGGCGTGCGGCAACACGGTCGTCCTCAAGCCGGCCGAGACCACTCCCCTGACGGCTCTGCTCTTCGCCGAGATCTGCCAGCAGGCCGACCTCCCGCCGGGTGTCGTCAACATCGTGACCGGCGCCGGGGCGACCGGCCAGGCCGTCGTCGCGCACCCGGACGTCGACAAGGTCGCCTTCACCGGCTCCACCGCCGTCGGCAAGGCGATCGCCCGCGCGATCGCCGGCACCGACAAGAAGGCCACCCTCGAGCTCGGCGGCAAGGCCGCCAACATCGTCTTCGACGACGCCCCCATCGACCAGGCGGTCGAGGGCATCGTGGGCGGCATCTTCTTCAACCAGGGCCACGTCTGCTGCGCCGGCTCCCGCCTCCTGGTGCAGGAGTCGGTCGCCGACGAGGTGCTCGCGAAGCTCAAGCGCCGGATGGGCACGCTGCGCGTCGGCGACCCCCTGGACAAGAACACCGACATCGGCGCGATCAACTCGGCCGAGCAGCTGGCCCGGATCCGGGAGCTCTCCGAGATCGGCGAGTCCGAGGGTGCCGAGCGCTGGTCGCCCGCCTGCGACCTGCCCTCGTCGGGCTTCTGGTTCCCGCCGACGATCTTCACCGGCGTCACCCAGGCCCACCGGATCGCCCGCGAGGAGGTCTTCGGACCGGTCCTGTCGGTGCTCACCTTCCGCACGCCTGCCGAGGCGATCGAGAAGGCCAACAACACGCCCTACGGCCTCTCCGCCGGCGTGTGGACCGAGAAGGGCTCGCGCATCCTGCACATGGCCTCGCAGCTGCGGGCCGGCGTGGTGTGGGCCAACACGTTCAACAAGTTCGACCCGGCCAGCCCCTTCGGTGGCTACAAGGAGTCCGGCTACGGCCGCGAGGGCGGACGTCAGGGTCTCGCCGCCTACCTCAAGGGAGCTGACCTCTGATGGCCCGCATCGACGTGCGCAAGACCTACAAGCTCTACATCGGCGGCGCGTTCCCGCGCTCCGAGTCGGGCCACTCCTACGAGGTGACCGACAGCAAGGGGAAGTTCGTGGCCAACGCCGCCCTCGCCTCCCGCAAGGACGTCCGCGACGCCGTCGTCGCCGCCCGCAAGGCCTTCGGGTCGTGGTCGGGCCGCACGGCCTACAACCGCGGGCAGATCCTCTACCGGATCGCCGAGGTCATGGAGGACCGCCGCCCGCAGTTCGAGGAGGCCGTGCGGCAGTCCGAGGGCGGTACGGCCGCCGCCGCCCGCGCGCAGGTGGACGCCGCCGTCGACCGCCTCGTCTGGTACGCCGGCTGGGCCGACAAGCTCGCCCAGGTCGTCGGCAACGCCAACCCGGTCGCGGGTCCGTTCTTCAACCACTCCGCCCCCGAGCCCACCGGCGTCGTGGGCGTCCTCGCCCCGCAGGGCTCCTCGCTGCTCGGGCTGGTGTCCGTGGTCGCCCCCGTGATCGTCACCGGCAACGTCGCGGTCGTCGTGTCGTCGTACACGCGTCCGCTGCCGGCGGTCACCTTCTCCGAGGTGCTCGCGACCTCCGACGTCCCCGGTGGTGTCGTCAACATCCTGACCGGCGACGCCGCGACCCTCGGGCCGTGGCTCGCCGCGCACATGGACGTCAACGCCATCGACCTCGCCGGTGTCGCGGGCTCGGCCGAGCTCGCGACCTCCCTGGAGGTCGCGGCCGCCGACAACCTCAAGCGGGTACGACGCGCGCCCGACGTCGAGCCGGACTGGTCGGCCGACCCCGGCCTCGGCGCGATGACGGCCTTCGTCGAGACGAAGACCGTCTGGCACCCGATCGGGATCTGAGGCATGGGCTTCTGGTCCCTGCGCCCCGAGACCGGTCTGGGATGGGCGCTCTGGTCGGCCTGTCTGGCCGTCCAGCTGCTGGCGGTCGTGGCCATCGTCCGGGAGGTCCGCGGGCGGAGGATCAACGGCTGGGACGTCGTGGCGCTGCTCTTCGTGACCGTCGGCGGTCCCGGCCCGGCGCTCGCCTTCCTGGCGGTGCACGCCTTCCTCGAACGCCGCGCCATCCGCAAGGAGCGGGACGCCATCGCGCGCACAGCCCGAGCGCACTGACACCCGGACATGCCACAGGCCCCGGCGGGTCTGGCGGGGTGTGGGGCGTGGTGGTCAGTAGCCGTCGAGGATCGTGGTGCCGGCGGGGCCGACGTGGAAGTGGTGGCCGTGGGGGCTGGTCCACAGGTAGTGGCCGGGCTGGATCACGAGGTAGCGCCATTGGCTGTGGGTCTTGGCGCGGTGGTGCCTGCGGCAGAGGGGGACGAGGTTGCAGGGGCAGGTCTTGCCGCCATCTGCGTGGGGTTGGGCGTGGTCGAGGTCGCAGCGGACCGCTTGTTGGGGGCAGTTGGGGAACCGGCAGGTGTGGTCGCGGAGCCGGACGCGTCGCTGGTGGCGGTCGGGGATCTCGTAGGAGTCGACCGGAACGCAGTCGGCCAGGTTGATCACCGGTCGCACGATCACGGTCGTGCCGGGGACCTGCAGCCACTCCTTCACCTGAGCGACGGCGACGGGTGATCTGGTCTCCTCACACCGCCCCACCGTGTTGTCGCCGGTGAAGGCGGTGTCGGTGATGTGGACGTTCAACTCCACCCGACGTCCGGGGGCTTGGGCGATGACCTCGCCGGTGGTCTCGTCGGCGATCAGCAGGTCGAGGGCGAGGTCACGGCGGGCGATCGCACCGACCGCCTTCGCCCGCCGGACGTCGAGGCTGGACTCGTCGCCGAGTTGGCCCCGCAGCGCTGCTTCCCGGGAGATGGCTTGGTTGAAGTCGTGGCCGTCGGCCGCGTCGAGGTACGCGTCGAGGTGCACGCCGCCGCGCTCATCGGTGTCGGTGATGTTGCAGTGACGGTGCTCGTTCGCGGCCTGCCGCTCGGCCTCGGCGCGTTCGGGGTCGAACCGCAGGATCGCCTCGGTCACAAGACGTTCGAGCTGCGCCCAGCCGACCCCGCCGACGGCGGCGTTGAGGTGCCGGTCCACGAACTCCGCCGCCTGCTCGGGAAGGGAGCGGGTGAGGTCGGCGATCCTCTGAGCCCGCCACGGCGTGACCCGGCCCTCGAGGACGGCGGCGTAGAGAAGCGGGAGGCGCCAGGCGCACTCGATGACCTGCCCGACATACGACCGGCCACCGTCAGGTGAGCGGCCGAGCACCGCGATCAGCTCCATCAGCTGGAACTCCGACACGAGCGGGGCACCCGGGCCGGCGATCGGGACACCGGTGTCGAGGTAGCCCTCGGTCAACGTCGCGGCACCCTCGGGACTGTCGACGATGTTGGCCTCAGCCCAGGCGACGATGTTCATCCACTCCCGGATCAGGAGGTGGTCACGGACCTCGGCGTCGTCAGCGATCCACGACAGCAACGACGCTGTCGAGACCGCCGTCGCGGTGCCGCTGGTTCCGAGATCCATGACTGGATTCTCCCATCGACCTCCGACACAACGAAGCGACGGAAAACCGCCTGTGGACAGGGGAAACTCCATCCGGGGCATGTGCAGAACAAGTGGCGCAACGAGTGATCACGAGGCTGCCGGACCGCACCCGACCGCGCGACCCAGCCCCGCACCCACGCCGCTCGTCGCTGCGCTTGAAGACCCGACCACAGGGAAACCGAAAGCCACAGCACGTGCACCGGAGCCAGGGGTCTCGAGACGGTCGCTGCGCGACCTCCTCGACCACCGAGGTCGCTGCGCGACCTCCTCGACCACCGGCCGAGGTCACTCCGCCGGCAGCACCGCCCGCAGCACCCGCAGCGTGTTGCCACCCATGATCGCGGCGATCTCCGTGTCGTCGTACCCGCGGTCGACGAGCTCCTGGGTGATGGCGGCGAGGTGGGTGGTGTCCCAGCCCACGGTGGTCGCGCCGTCGTAGTCGCTGCCGAGCGCGGCGGTCTCGACGCCGGCGATCTCGACGACGTGGTCGATGGCGTCCACGACCGCGTCGACGGTCAGGTCGCAGACGGCGGCGTCCCAGTAGCCGACGCCGACCACCCCGTCGGTCGCGGCGACGCCACGGACCTCCTCGTCGGTGAGGTTGCGGTTGACGTCGCAGGTGGCCTGTACGCCGCCGTGGGACAGCACCACCGGCTTCGTGGCCAGGTCGAGCATCTCGGCGACGGCCTCGTGGCTGGCGTGCGCGATGTCGACGACGATGCCGCGCTTCTCCATCTCGGCGAACACCTCGCGGCCGAGGTCGGTCAGCCCGCCCTTGTCCTCACCGTGCATGGACCCGGCGACCTCGTTGTCGAAGAAGTGGGTGAAGCCGGCCATCCGCATGCCTGCGTCGTAGAGCTTGTCGAGGTTGTCGATGTCGCCCTCGAGGTTGTGCAGGCCCTCCACGGAGAAGAGCGCCCCGGTGACCTGCTCGCCGTCGACGCGGTCCGCGATCAGCCGGTCGAGGTCGGCCCGGGAGCGGATCAGGCGCAGCGCACCGTCGGAGTCGTCGGCGGCGTTGCGCAGCTTCTCGGCGTGGTAGAGCGAGCGCTCCAGCAGCGAGCCCCAGGTGCGGAAGGGCTGGAGCTGCGCGATGGCCAGCAGGGTGATGTTGTCGCCGGCGTCGGTGGGGTTGCTGTCGTAGTTCTGCCCCTTCGGCGACTTCGACACCGACGAGAAGACCTGGAGCGCGACGTTGCCGTCCTCGAGCCGCGGCAGGTCCATGTGCCCGCGGTCGCCACGGTCGAGGAGGTCGCGGTCCCACATGAGCGTGTCGGAGTGCATGTCGACGACCTGCAGCGAGTCGTGCAGCCGCTGGGTGTCGGCGGTGACCTCGGGGAGCTCGGCGGGCTCGATCCGGTTCCGCATCCGCTCGATCTTGCCGGGCGCATAGCTGAAGAAGGCGACCGCCAGCACGACGACGAGGGCCAGCAGGGACAGACCGGTGATCTTCACCCGGCGGCGGTTGATCCAGCTCACCCGCGGACGCTACCAACGCGACGAGGGTGCAGCTCAGCCGCCACGGCGGACCTCACCGATCACGGCGGCGCACAGCTCCTCGACGTCCGACGCGAACCCGTCGGCACCGGCCGCGTCGTCGGCCGTCGCGAGCGCCCGGGTGCCGCCGCAGGCCAGCGCCTGGTCGGCCGTGGTGGCCACCAGCACGACCCGGACGACGCCGGGGTGCACCGGCTTCCTCGGGATCGCGACCGGCGGCGCGGCGCAGGTGAAGGCGGCGTCGTACCCGTGCGGCTCGAGGTCGTGGCACTGTGCCGCGTACGACGCCTGCCAGGTCGCCCCCGCCTGTCGCAGCGCGTCCTGGCCGGACCCGTCGAGCAGCCCGCGCAGGCGCTCGGCCGTGGTCACGCCGGACGCCTCGAGGTCGGCCTTCGCGCCGACCGAGATGCTGACGACGGTCCCGGACGCGCCCCCTCCCCACCAGCACGACGCGGACGCACGCGCGCCGGCCGCCGCACCCGTCGGCGCACCCTGCGCCCCCGACGAGTCGAAGCTGGACCGGGTGTCGGAGCCGGCGACGTCGGCCACGGCGTCCCCGAGCTCGTTGCAGAACTGGTCGGTCCGGAAGTACGACGGCCTCGGCGGCGCCCCGTCGTCCAGCACCGCGACCGCCGCGGCAGCCCCACCCGCGACCACCGCGGCCGCGGCCACCCCCACGAGCACGCGCCGACCACGGCGGGCCCGGCGGGGCGGTTCGGCCGGGGGCGGCGCGGGTGCGAGGGCGACGACTGGGGGCACCGAGGGCGCCGCGAGCGCGGCCAGTCCCGCCTCGGTCCACCAGGTCGTCCCGTAGGCGCGCTTCGCGGCCCGGCCGAGCGCGTTGAGGAGGGCGTGCGCGTCGGACTGGCGGTCGGCGGGCACCTTCGACAGCGCCTTGCCCAGGACCGTGCGCAGCGTGGCGTCGACCGCCTTGAGGTGCCGCTTCTGCTCGGAGAGCGGCTGCCCGGTCAGCAGGTGCACGAGGAGCGCCGCGACGGCGTACACGTCGGCGACGCGGGTCGTCGCGGAGCCGGGGTGGTGCACGGCCTCGGGGGCCAGGTAGGCGGGATCCGGCCGGCCGATCGCGAAGTCGGTCAGGCGCACCCGGCCGTCGCTGCCGAGCAGCACGGCCGACGGCGAGATCCGCCCGTGCACGACCCCGTGCTCGTGCGCGTGGGCGAGACCCTGGAGCACGCCGTGGGCGACGCCGAGCACCTGCCCCACGATGAGCGCCTGGCCACGATCGAGCACGTCGGCGAGGGTGGCGCCCTCCACCCGCTCCGTCACGAGGTACGACGCCGGGGAGCCCTCGGCGAGCCCCCGGACGCCCACGAGGTGGGCATCGGCGAGCCCCACCAGCGCCCCGACCCGGCCCGCGAGCGCCTCGGCCTCGTCGGCAGCGAGGCGGCGCAGCGCCACGGTCTCATCGTCACCCGTGCGGTGCCCCTCGAACAGGACCCCCGCGGGGTCGGCGCCGATCCGGCCGGTGACCTCGTAGCCGCTGACGTCCGGAGCGGTCTCCGGCTCCTGCGACTCCGTGTCGTGGCCCATGGTCCGATCCTGCCGTGCGCGGGGGCCCGCCGCTGCGGAATCCGCGATGCCCGTGGCGCTGCGGCAGAATGGACCCCCATGACCGCCCGTGTGATCGTCCTCGCCGGTCCGTCGGGCTCGGGCAAGTCGCGGCTCGCGGAGCGGCTGCAGAGGGCCCACGGCTGGCCCACCCTCCGCCTCGACGACTTCTACCGCGACGGCGACGAGCCGGGCCTCCCGACCATCACCACGGGCAAGAACGCCGGGCTCGTCGACTGGGACCACCCCGGCACGTGGCACCACGAGGACGCGCTGGCCGCGCTGCGCTCGCTGTGCACCACCGGTGCGGCCGACATCCCGGTCTACTCGATCGCGGAGAGCCGCCGCACGGGCTCCCAGCACCTCGACCTCGGCGGCGCCACCCGCTTCTGCGCGGAGGGCATCTTCGCCGCGGAGATCGTCGAGGAGTGCCGCGCGCACGGGCTGCTGGCGGCGGCGTACTGCATCACGCAGCACCCGATGGTGACCTTCTGGCGCCGGCTGACCCGCGACCTGCGCGAGCACCGCAAGCCGCCCCTGGTGCTCGTCCGCCGCGGTCTGGCCTTGGCCCGCGAGCAGCGGCAGGTCGTGCGCCGCGCCGTGGCCGTCGGCTGCAGGGTCGCGAGCGGCGAGCGCGCCTTCGCCGAGCTCGGCTCCCCCTCGACGGAGGACGACCATGCGGTGGCCCGCTGACCTCACGCCGCACGCCCTGAAGCAGCCCGACCAGGTCAGCTGCGGCGCCGCCTCGGTCGTCGCCGCGCGGGTCCTGCTGACGCCCTGGCGTCCCGGCGACGCCGAGACCGACATCCGCGAGGAGCACCGGCTGCTCACGTCGAGCCGCAGCCCCCGCGACCGCTTCCAGCTGCCCTGGCCGCGCCGCTTCGGTACGCCGCCGTGGGCGGTCGCCAACGCGCTGCGTGCCCTGACCGGCCAGCGGATCGCGACCGTCAACGCACGCCCGCGCCCGGTGATCGGCTACGAGGTGCTGCGGGAGAGCCTCGCCACCCGCCCGGTAGCCGTCTACGTCGGCAGCCGCTGGCTCCCCCGCCACGTCGCGCTGGCCGTGCGGGCGGTCGACGACGCGGTCGAGGTCTTCGACCCCGCCGCCGGCGCGGTGCTCACCATCGGGAAGGCCCGCTGGACCGGCCACCAGGTCGGCATCGGCGGCTGGAGCCACTTCTGGTTCGTGGTCTGAGGCTGCTGGCTCGGACTCGTGACTCAGCGCAGCCGCTCGGCGTACCAGGGCTTGATGGTCTCGGTGATCAGCCGGTAGCGCTCGTCGTACGGGATGAACGCCGACTTCATCGCGTTGACCGTCAGCCACTCCATCTCGCGCCAGCCGTAGCCGAAGGTGACGTTGAGGAGCCCGAACTCCTTGCTGAGCGAGGTGCCGCTCATCAGCCGGTTGTCGGTGTTGACGGTGACCCGGAAGCGCAGCGAGGCGAGCAGCTTGATCGGGTGCTCGGCGATCGACGGCGCCGCGCCGGTCTGCACGTTGGAGGACGGGCACATCTCGAGCGGGATGCGCTTGTCCCTGACGTACGACGCCAGGCGGCCCAGCTTCGCCGTCCCGTCCTCGGCGACGGCGATGTCGTCGACGATCCGCACGCCGTGGCCGAGCCGGTCGGCGCCGCACCACTGCACCGCCTCCCAGATGGACGGCAGGCCGAAGCCCTCGCCGGCGTGGATCGTGAAGTGGGAGTTCTCGCGCTGGAGGTACTCGAAGGCGTCGATGAAGCGGGTGGGCGGGTAGCCCGCCTCGGGGCCGGCGATGTCGAAGCCGACGACACCGCGGTCGCGCCACTGGATGGCGAGGCCGGCGATCTCCATGCCGCTCGCGGCCTGGCGCATCGCGGTGAGCAGGTGGCGGACCGTGATCCGGCCACCTGCGGCGGCCATGCCCTCCTCGAAGCCCTGCTGCACCGCGGCCACCACCTCGTCGAGCCCGAGGCCGGCCTCGACGTGCAGCTCCGGCGCGTAGCGGATCTCCGCGTAGACCACGCCGTCGGCGGCCAGGTCCTCGACGCACTCGCGGGCGACCCGGGTCAGCGCGTCGGCGGTCTGCATGACGCCGACGGTGTGCGCGAAGGTCTCGAGGTAGCGCTCGAGCGAGCCCGAGTCGGCCGCCTCGGCGAACCAGGTCGCCAGCTCGTCCGGGTCCGTCGTCGGCAGCTCGTGTCCCACGGCCGCCGCGAGGTCGACGATCGTCGCGGGCCGCAGGCCCCCGTCGAGGTGGTCGTGCAGGAGGACCTTGGGGGCGGCCTGGATGTCGGCGGCGTCGAGGACGGGGTGTTCCATGACCCATTCCTACCGCAGCGCCGTCAGCCGCGTCCGAACCAGCGCCGCTTCCTCCGCTCGGGCACGGGCGAGCTGAACGCCAGCGACCGTGCCGTGCCCGTCGCCAGGTCGGCGAGGCGGAGGCCGGTGCGGGCCTCCAGCAGCCGGCGCAGGCCGCGCTCGTCGAGCACCCGCAGGGTGCCCTCCTCCGGCAGCGGGTCGCCCTCGTCGACGACCACCTCCCCCTCGCCGCACGACCAGGAGCGCCGGCCGCCGGCGTGCGCGACCGTCCACGTGTAGTAGTCGACCGTGCTCATGAAGAAGGCGTGCGCGACCTCCACGTCGAGGGCCGCGTGGAGGGTGCCGGCGAGGTCGGGGTCGGTGCCCCGTCCGATCAGCACGAGGTCGTCTCCGTGCACCACGACCGAGAGGTGGTCGCCCAGTCCCTCGGCGATCGCCTCGTCGGGGGTGCTGGTGCCGCCGTCGGGCATGTAGCCGGCCTTCGCGAGGTCCTCGACCGAGGCACCGCGGACGACGGTCAGTGCCGTCTTCCAGCCCACCGGGCTCAGCCGATCCGGTCGATCACCAGGGGGCGCGGCTCGAAGGGCGTGCCGGCCGGCGCGACGTCGTACCCACCCTCGAGGGCGGCGAGCGCCCGGTCGAAGCGGTCGGGGGTGTCGGTCAGCAGGGTGAAGAGCGGCGCGCCGGCGCGGACCTCGTCGCCGGGGCGGGCGTGCCAGACGACACCGGCACCGGCCTGCACCGGGTCCTCCTTGCGCTCGCGGCCGGCGCCCAGCCGCCAGGCGGCGATGCCGACGGAGAGGGCGTCGAGGCGGGTCAGCACGCCGTCGGCGGGCGCGGTCACCACGTGGCTCTCCCGCGCCACCGGGAGCGGGGCGTCCGGGTCGCCACCCTGCGCGGCGATCATCGCCCGCCACGCGTCCATCGCCGAGCCGTCGGCCAGCTTCTCAGCGGGGTCGATGTCGTCGCGTCCGGCCGCGGCGAGCATCTCGCGGGCCAGCGCGATGGTCAGCTCGACCACGTCGGCCGGTCCACCACC
This sequence comes from Nocardioides sp. SRI_004, assembly GCF_057586415.1. NCBI lineage: Bacteria > Bacillati > Actinomycetota > Actinomycetes > Propionibacteriales > Nocardioidaceae > Nocardioides > Nocardioides sp. SRI_004. Next base: position 115,127 of record NZ_JBYCZV010000009.1, on the reverse strand, counting down.
GGCGAGCACCTCGACCGACTCGGTGACCTCGATCGCGTTGCCCGCGGTCAGGCCGAGCGGGGTGTCCATGTCCGTGAGCAGGGCGACGGTGTTGACGCCCGCGTCGGTGCCGAGACCGACCATCACCTCGGCGAGCTCGCGCGCCCGGTCGACCGACTTCATGAAGGCCCCGCTGCCGACCTTCACGTCGAGCACGAGCGCGCCCGTGCCCTCGGCGATCTTCTTGCTCATGATCGACGACGCGATGAGCGGGATCGCCTCGACGGTGCCGGTGACGTCGCGCAGCGCGTAGAGCTTCTTGTCGGCCGGCGCGAGCCCGTCCCCGGCCGCGCAGATGACCGCGCCGACGTCGTCGAGCTGCGCCAGCATCTCCTCGTTGGACAGCAGCGCACGCCAGCCCGGGATCGACTCGAGCTTGTCGAGGGTGCCGCCGGTGTGGCCCAGCCCGCGCCCGGACAGCTGGGGCACGGCGACGCCGCACGCCGCGACGAGGGGCGCCAGCGGCAGGGTGATCTTGTCGCCGACGCCGCCGGTCGAGTGCTTGTCCGCCGTCGGCCGCGAGAGGGACGAGAAGTCCATCCGCTCGCCGGAGGCGATCATCGCGGCGGTCCAGTCGGCGATCTCGCGCCGGTCCATGCCGTTGAGGAGGATGGCCATCGCCATCGCGGACATCTGCTCGTCGGCCACCACGCCGCGCGTGTAGGCGTCGACCATCCAGTCGATCTGACTCGTGGTCAGGGTGCCGCGGTCACGCTTGGTGTGGATGACCTCGACGGCGTCGTGCGATTCAGCCATGCGGGAACACTAGTCGGCAGCCGTCAGAGGCCGAGGTTCTCGGGTCCGAACGCCTGCGGCAGCACCTGGTCCATGGTGAGGACGCCCTCGGGGGTCAGCACCTCCAGCGGGGCGCCGCCGTTCTCCCACAGCAGCTGGCGGCACCGGCCGCACGGCATGATCACCTCGCCGGCGCCGTTGACGCACACGAAGTGGGTCAGCCGGCCGCCGCCCGTGGCGTGCAGCTGGGAGACGAGCCCGCACTCGGCACACAGCGTCACGCCGTACGCCGCGTTCTCGACGTTGCAGCCGACGACCAGGCGGCCGTCGTCGGAAAGCGCGGCGGCACCGACCCGGTAGCCGGAGTACGGCGCGTAGGCGCGCTCGGCGATCTCCGACGCGGATCGCTGAAGGGAGTCCCAATCGACCACGGGGACAACCTACTCGTCGTACCCTGCGTCTGCGCGAGGATCGTCGGCGAGAGCGCCCTGCCGGTGCAAATGTCCCAAGTTGGTAACCGTTTCACCGAAGGTGCTTCCCGCCGCGCGGTCGTTGGGTGAGGATGCACCGAGCATTCCCGCCATCCCCCTGCCCGGCCTGCGTGCCCGGGCGCCGATCTGGAGGACATTTGTGAAGACCTGGAAGAGGACCTCGGCGATCACCGCCGCCGCTCTCGTCGCGGCCGCGAGCCTGGCCGCGTGCGGCGACGCCCCGGAGGAGGGCGCGGAGAAGAAGAACGACTATCTGCCCTGCATCCTCTCGGACGCCGGCGGCTTCAACGACAAGTCGTTCAACCAGCTCAGCTACGAGGGCGTCAAGGAGGCGGCCGACAAGCTCGGGAGCGAGTACAAGGAGTTCGAGTCCAAGAACGAGAACGACTACGCGGGCGCGCTCGAGGGCTTCGTCAGCGCGGGCTGCGACACGATCGTCACGGTCGGCTTCGCGCTCGCGGCGGCCACCAAGGAGTCGGCCAAGGCCAACCCCGACATCGAGTACATCCTGATCGACGACGCCGCTGACGGTGGCGACGACGGTGCGACCTTCGACGGCAAGGCCGACCAGCCCAACATCAAGCCGATCCTCTACGACACGGCCCAGGCAGCCTTCCTCGCCGGCTACGCCGCCGCGGACTACACGAAGACCAAGGTCGTCGGCACCTACGGCGGCCAGCCGTTCCCGACCGTCACGATCTTCATGGACGGCTTCAAGCAGGGTGTCGACTACTACAACAAGGAGAAGGGCACCAAGGTCAAGCTCGTCGGCTGGGAGGGCAACGACAAGGGCGTCTTCACCGGTGGCTTCGACGCCAACGAGAAGGCGACCAACACCGCCAAGCAGATCCTCGACCAGAACGCCGACGTGATCCTGCCGGTCGGTGGCCCGATCTACCAGGGCGCGCTCACCGCGATCAAGGACTCCGGCAAGGACGTCGCGCTGGTCGGTGTGGACGCCGACTTCTTCGAGACCGACCCGAACACGCAGGCGATCGTGTTCACGTCGATCCTCAAGAACATGAAGACGTCGACCTACGAGGCCATCCTCGCCGCCGGTGAGGACAAGCTCGACATGGCGCCGTACGTCGGCACCCTCGAGAACGACGGCGTCGGCCTTGCTCCGTTCCACAACTTCGAGAGCAAGATCTCCGACACCCTCGTGTCCGAGCTCGACACGGTGAAGGCCGGCATCATCGACGGCTCGATCCCGGTCACCTCGTACCTCAACCAGTAACACCTCCGGTTCCGGGGGAGGTCGGTCTGCGCCGGCCTCCCCCGGACTGTGTTTCACCCCTGTTCCACCCCCGGGGATGGCATCCATCCCGTCACTCGGAGAGGATCGCCTCCATGACGCTCGAACTCAGGGGCATCACCAAGCGCTTCGGAGCGCTGGTCGCCAACGACCGCATCTCGCTGACCGTCAACGAGGGCGAGATCCACGCGCTCCTCGGTGAGAACGGTGCCGGGAAGTCGACGCTGATGAACGTCCTCTACGGCCTCTACCAGGCCGACGAGGGCGAGATCCTCCTCGATGGTGCCGAGCTGAAGATGTCGGGCCCCGGCGACGCCATGGCGGCCGGCATCGGGATGGTCCACCAGCACTTCATGCTGATCCCCGTGTTCACGGTCGCCGAGAACGTCATGCTCGGCAACGAGGCGACCGGGTTCGCCGGCACCCTCGACATCGACGCCGCGCGGCAGCGGGTGCGCGAGATCTCCGAGCGGTTCGGGTTCGACGTCGACCCCGACGCCCTCGTCGAGACCCTGCCCGTCGGCGTCCAGCAGCGCGTCGAGATCATCAAGGCCCTCTCCCGCGACGCCCGCGTCCTCGTCTTCGACGAGCCGACCGCGGTGCTGACCCCGCAGGAGACCGACGAGCTCATGGAGATCATGCGCCAGCTCCGCGAGTCGGGCACGGCGATCGTCTTCATCAGCCACAAGCTGCGCGAGGTGCGCGCGATCGCCGACCGGATCACGGTCATCCGCCGCGGCGCCGTCGTCGGCGAGGCCAGCCCCACCGCGACCAACGCCGAGCTGGCCGCCCTCATGGTGGGCCGGCCGGTCGAGCTGACCGTGCACAAGGACCCCGCCAAGCCGGGGGCCGACGCCCTCGTCGTCCGCGACCTGCGGGTCAGCGACGACACCGGCCACGTGCACCTCGACGGGATCAGCTTCTCGATCGCGGCCGGCGAGGTCCTCGGCGTCGCCGGCGTCCAGGGCAACGGCCAGACCGAGCTCACCGAGGCCGTGCTCGGCCTCCAGGCGCACGTGAAGGGCTCGATCGAGCTCGACGGCCACCAGCTCGTCGGCAAGTCGGTGCGCAAGGTGCTCGACTCCGGCGTCGGCTTCGTGCCCGAGGACCGCCAGGTCGACGGCCTGGTCAGCAACTTCACCATCGCCGAGAACCTCATGCTCAACCGCTCCCACGGCGGCCCGTTCGTCGGGCTCGGCACCGTCCGCACCAAGGCGCTGGAGGAGTTCGCCGAGCAGAAGCTCGTCGAGTACGACGTCCGCGCGTCCGGCATCCAGGCGACCGCCGGGCAGCTCTCCGGCGGCAACCAGCAGAAGGTCGTCGTGGCCCGCGAGCTGTCCCGCGACCTGCGGCTGCTCGTGGCCGCGCAGCCGACCCGCGGCGTCGACGTCGGCTCGATCGAGTTCATCCACAAGCAGATCGTCGCGACCCGCGACAGCGGCGTGCCCGTGCTCCTGGTGTCCACGGAGCTCGACGAGATCGTCGCGCTCTCGGACCGGATCATGGTGCTCTACCGCGGACAGGTGGTCGGCATCGTCCCGGCCGACACACCGAGGGAGACGCTCGGCCTGATGATGGCCGGCGAGCGGCCGGAAGGAGTCGTCGCGTGAACAACGAGCCCGGAGCCGTCCAGACCCCCGAGGTCGAGGAGAAGCCCGCCGGCCAGAGCCCGTGGCGCGGCGTCGCCCGCGAGATCGTCGGTGGCAACGCGATGGTCTCGCTGCTGTCGGTGCTGCTCGCCTTCCTCGTCGGCTCGCTGATGATCCTGCTGACCGACGAGAACGTCCGCTCGGCCGCCGGCTACATCGGCGCGCGCCCCAGCGACTTCTTCAACGCCGTCGGCGACTCGATCACCGGCGCCTACTCGGCGCTCTTCCGCGGCGCGATCTACAACAGCGAGGTCGACGCGTTCGAGACCCGGATCCGGCCGCTGACGGAGACCCTCAAGTTCTCCGGACCGCTGATCCTGGCCGGCCTCGGCGTCGGCCTCGCGTTCCGCGCCGGGCTCTTCAACATCGGTGGCCGCGGGCAGATGCTGCTCGCCGGCGCCGCGGCCGGCTGGGTCGGCGTCTCGCTCGACCTGCCCACGATCGTGCACCTGCCGCTGGCCATCCTGGCCGGCGCCGTGGCGGGAGCCCTCTGGGCCGGGATCGCCGGGCTCCTCAAGGCGCGCACGGGCGCGCACGAGGTGATCGTGACGATCATGCTGAACTACGTCGGCTACTACCTCGTCTTCTACGCCCTCTCCCGCCAGGGCTGGCTCCAGGCGCCGGGATCGGGCAACCCGAAGTCCGAGGCGATGCCGGAGTCGGTGATCCTGCCGAAGCTGCTCGGCGACAAGTTCAACCTCCACTTCGGCTTCATCCTCGCGCTGCTGGCCGTCGGCTTCGTGTGGTGGCTGCTCAACAAGTCCGCGATGGGCTTCCGCTTCCGCGCCGTCGGCGAGAACCCCGACGCCGCCCGCGCCTCCGGCATCGACGTCGGCCGCACCTATGTCGTCGTGATGCTGATCGCGGGTGGCCTGGTCGGCCTCGCGGGCGTCAACCAGATCCTCGGTACGACGACCAGCGGCGTCACCGTCGACCTCGACGCCGGCATCGGCTTCGACGCCATCACGGTCGCCCTGCTCGGGCGGTCGCGCCCGCTCGGCATCCTCGCGGCCGGCCTGCTGTTCGGCGCGTTGAAGGCCGGCGGCTTCGCGATGTCCGCGTCCGAGGGCATCCCGATCGAGATCGTCCTCGTCGTGCAGTCCCTGATCGTGCTCTTCATCGCCGCACCACCACTCGTGCGTGCGATCTTCCGCCTGCCCAGCAAGGAGGTGACGGCGTGACCACCACCGCCAAGACCCCGATGCCCGTCGTCCCCGACGAGACGCCGGTCGTCGCCACGCGCGGCGCCCTCAAGGCGCCGATCGTGCTCGGGATCGTGACCTTCCTGCTGGCCCTGCTGCTCGGGTTCAAGGGCGCCGAGGGCGACACCACCTTCCGGCTCGCGACCGACACCGACTTCTTCGAGCTGCCCGAGGTCGTCGTCCCGTCGAGCGCCGCGTTCGCGACCATGGTGGTGCTGCTGGCGATCATCACCGCGGCGTCCGCGCTGCTGGTGAGCCGCGGGCGTCGTACCCCCCTCTGGCTGGTGGCGGTCTTCGCCGTGCTCGCCATGACCGGCTTCCTGTGCTGGGCCGCGGCCGGCGAGACGCTGCCGGTCATCGGCCTGCTGGGCGGCTCCATCGCCCTCGCCGTGCCGCTCGTGTTCGGCGCGCTGGGCGGCGTCCTGGGCGAGCGTGCCGGCGTCGTCAACATCGCCATCGACGGCCAGCTGCTGTCCGGCGCCTTCGCGGCCGCCATGTTCGGCACGATCACCGGATCGCCGTGGGGCGGCCTCGTCGCGGCCATGCTGGCCGGCGCCCTCGTGGCGCTGGTGCTCGGCTTCTTCGCGATCACCTACTTCGTCGACCAGGTCATCGTCGGTGTCGTCCTCAACGTGCTCGTCATCGGCATCACCAGCTTCCTCTACGGCCAGGTGATGACGGAGAACCCCGAGGGCCTCAACGCGCCGGCGCAGTTCGAGCGGATCGCGATCCCCGGCCTCGGCGACATCCCCGTCATCGGCCCGGTGCTCTTCCGCCAGACGATCCTCGTCTACCTGATGTACGCCGCCGTCGCGCTCGTCGCCTGGGCCCTCTACCGCACCCGCTGGGGCCTGCGCGTCCGCGCGGTCGGCGAGCACCCGAAGGCCGCCGACACGGTGGGCATCAAGGTCAACCGCACCCGCTACACGACGCTCCTCATCGCCGGCCTGGTCGCCGGCATCGGCGGGGCGACGTACACCCTGGTCTCGGTGCCGCAGTTCGGCGAGGAGATGACCGACGGCGCGGGCTATATCGCCCTCGCGGCCGTCATCTTCGGGCGCTGGGACCCGGTCCGGGCCACCCTGGCGGCGCTGCTCTTCGGCTTCGCGACCAACCTGTCGGGCGTGCTGTCGGTGCTCGGCTCGGCCGTGCCCAGCCAGTTCATGCTGATGCTGCCGTACGTCGTCACCATCATCGCCGTCGCCGGACTGGTCGGGGCCTCGCGGGCGCCGGCGGCCGACGGGGTGCCGTACCGGAAGGGCTAGCGGACGCCTCAGCCGGCGGCGAGGGCGACCACGGCGACACCGGCGAGCATCTTGGCGCCGTAGCCGATCGCCTGCTCGTCGACCTCGAAGTCGCCCTGGTGCAGGTCGAAGCGCGCTCCCCCGGGGGTGCGCGTGCCGAGCCGGAACATCGAGCCGGGGACGTCCTCGAGGTACCACCCGAAGTCCTCGCCGCCGAGGCTCTGCTCGACCTCGGTACGGTGGTGCGGGCCGAGCAGCTCGTCGGCCGCGGTGGTGACCATGGCGGTGCAGACGCCGTCGTTGACGACCGGCGGGACGCCCTGGAGGTAGTCGACGGTCGCGGTGATGCCGTAGGGCCGGACGATGTCGAGCACCGCCTCGCGCACCACCGGCTCGCACGCAGCCCAGGCGCCCGCCTCGAGGATCCGGACCGTGCCACTCGCGATGCCGCGGTCGGGGATCACGTTGGGGGCCGAGCCCGCGCGGAGCATGCCCCACACGACGCTGACGCCGGCGCGGGGATCCATCCGCCGGCTCAGCACGGCCGGCAGCTCGCTGGTGATCTTCGCCAGCGCGAAGGTCAAGTCGCCGGTCAGGTGGGGGCGCGAGGTGTGCCCGCCGTTGCCCTCGAGGCGTACGTCGATGCGGTCGGCCGCGCTCGTGATCGGACCGGTGCGCACTCCGATCGCCCCCACGTCGACCGAGGGGTCGCAGTGCAGCGCGAAGATCCGCTGCACGCCCTCGAGCGCGCCGTGGCTGATCAGGTGCTTCGCGCCGCCGGGCATGACCTCCTCGGCGGGCTGGAAGAGCAGGCGCACCCGTCCCGCGAGCTGCCCCTGCTGGTGCAGCTCGGCCAGCGCGTGGGCAGCGCCGACGAGCGAGGCGACGTGCACGTCGTGGCCGCACGCGTGCGCGACGCCCTCGTTCGTGCTGCGCCACGGGTCGGTGGTCAGGTCGTCGACGGGCAGCGCGTCGAGGTCCGCCCGGAGCGCGACGATCGGGCCGCTGTCGCCGAGGTCGGCGACCAGCCCGCTGCGGGGCGTGCGGGTGAGCCGCCAGCCGGTGCCGTCGAGGCGCTCGGCGACGCGGTCGACGCTCCGCCGCTCCGCCCAGGACAGCTCGGGGTGCTGGTGGAGGTCCCGGCGGAACGCGACCAGCTCGTCGTCGTACTTGTCGACGACGGCGGCGACGAGCGCCAGCAGGTCGGAGGTCTCACGCAGGTCCACCAAGCCAGCCTATCCGGGGTCAGGCGTCGTAGGCGGCGAGGATCCGGTCGGCGGCCAGCGGCGCGCTCAGGTCGCCCGAGAGCACGGCGGCGCGAACCTCGTCCTGGACGGCGCGCACGCCGGCGTGGTGGCGCAGCCGCTGGTCCAGCTCGTCGCGGACCAGCGCCCACGTGAAGTCGAGCTGCTGCTCGGCGCGCTTGCGGGCGAGACCGTCGGCGCCGAGGCGCTCGCGATGGCGCAGCACCTCGCCCCAGACGATGTCGAGGTCCTTGTTGTACAGGCCCGAGTAGGTGACGACCGGCGGCGCGGCGGCCGAGCCGCGCACCAGCTTGAGCGCCCCGAAGAGCTCCCGGGCAGCCACCCGCGCAGCCATCTCCTGCTCCCCGTCATCGGCCTTGTTCACCGCGATCACGTCGGTGATCTCGAGGATGCCCTTCTTGATGCCCTGGAGCTGGTCGCCGGTGCGGGCGATCGTCAGGAACAGGAAGGTGTCGACCATCCCCGCGACCGTGACCTCGGACTGGCCGACGCCGACGGTCTCGACCAGCACGACGTCGTACCCGGCGGCCTCGACGATGGTCATCGCCTGCGCGGTCGCGCGTGCGACACCGCCGAGCGTGCCCTCGCTGGGGCTGGGCCGGATGTAGGCGTTCGGGTCGACCGAGAGCCGCGCCATCCGGGTCTTGTCGCCGAGGACCGATCCCCCCGTGCGGACCGAGCTCGGGTCCACCGCGAGGACCGCGACCTTGTGCCCCTCGGCGGTCAGGTTGGTGCCCAGCGCCTCGATCGTCGTCGACTTCCCGACGCCGGGCACGCCGGAGATGCCGACCCGGATCGCGTTGCCGGCATGGGGCGCCAGCTGGGCGAGCAGGTCGCGGGCGAGCTCGCGGTGGGCGGGCTTGCGGGACTCGACGAGCGTGATCGCCCGCGAGACCTGGGCGCGCTTGCCCGCGAGCACTCCCTCGACGAGTGCCGCCACCTGCTCCGCTCCACTGACCACGGCGCGAGCTCAGTGACCGAGCTGCTGCGAGAGGTCCTCGAGGAGCTCCAGCGCGGACTCGGCGATGACCGTGCCCGGCAGGAACACCGCAGCCGCGCCCATCTCCTTGAGCGTCGGCACGTCGTCGGGCGGGATCACGCCGCCGATGACGATCATGATGTCGCCGCGGCCCTGCTCCTCCAGCGCCTTCCTCAGCGCCGGGAGGAGGGTCAGGTGGCCGGCCGCGAGCGACGAGACGCCGACGATGTGGACGTCCGCGTCGACGGCCTGCTGGGCGACCTCCTCCGGCGTGGAGAACAGCGGCCCCACGTCGACGTTGAAGCCGAGGTCGGCGAAGGCCGAGACGACGACCTTCTGGCCGCGGTCGTGGCCGTCCTGGCCCATCTTGGCGACGAGGATGCGCGGGCGACGGCCCTCGTCCTCCTCGAACTTCGCCGTCGCGGCCAGCACGGCCGCGGCGGCATCGTCGTTGCCGACCTCGCTCTTGTACACGCCCGAGATCGTACGGATCACCGCCTGGTGGCGGCCGTAGACCTTCTCCAGCGCGTCGGAGATCTCGCCGACCGTGGCCTTGTTGCGGGCCGCGGCGACCGCGAGGTCGAGCAGGTTGCCGTCGCCGGTGTCGGCGGAGCGGGTGAGCGCCTCGAGGGCCGCCTCGACGTCGCCCTGGTCGCGCTCGGCGCGCAGCCGCTCGAGCTTGGCGACCTGCTGGCGGTAGACCTCGTCGTTGTCGACCTTGAGGACCTCGAGCGGGTCCTCGGCCGGCAGCCGGAAGGTGTTGACGCCGATGACCTTCTGGGCGCCCGAGTCGATCCGCGCCTGGGTGCGGGCGGCGGCCTCCTCGATGCGCATCTTCGGGATGCCCTGCTCGATCGCGGCGGCCATGCCGCCGGCGGCCTCGGCCTCCTGGATGTGCGCCCAGGCGCGCTCCGCGAGGTCGTGGGTCAGCTTCTCCACGTAGTAGGAGCCGGCCCACGGGTCGATCGAGAAGGTGGTGCCGCTCTCCTGCTGCAGCAGCAGCTGGGTGTTGCGCGCGATCCGGGCCGAGAAGTCGGTCGGCAGCGCGATCGCCTCGTCGAGGGCGTTGGTGTGCAGCGACTGGGTGTGGCCCTGGGTCGCGGCCATCGCCTCGATGGCCGTGCGGCCGACGTTGTTGAAGACGTCCTGCGCGGTGAGCGACCAGCCCGAGGTCTGCGAGTGCGTGCGCAGCGACAGCGACTTCGGGTTCTGCGGGTCGAACTGGCGGACCAGGCGCGACCAGAGGGCCCGGGCCGCGCGCATCTTCGCGACCTCCATGTAGAAGTTCATGCCGATCGCCCAGAAGAAGGACAGGCGCGGCGCGAACTGGTCGATGGTCAGGCCCGACTCGAGGCCGGCGCGGATGTACTCGACACCGTCGGCGAGCGTGTAGGCGAGCTCGAGGTCGGCGGTCGCCCCGGCCTCCTGCATGTGGTAGCCGGAGATCGAGATCGAGTTGAAGCGCGGCATCCGCTGGCTGGTGAACGCGAAGATGTCGGAGATGATCCGCATCGACGGCGTCGGCGGGTAGATGTAGGTGTTGCGGACCATGAACTCCTTGAGGATGTCGTTCTGGATGGTCCCGCTGAGCTGCTCCGGCTTCACCCCCTGCTCCTCGGCCGCGGCGATGTAGAGCGCGAGCACCGGCAGGACCGCGCCGTTCATCGTCATCGACACCGACATCTGGTCGAGCGGGATGCCGTCGAACAGGGTCCGGGTGTCGTAGATCGAGTCGATCGCCACGCCGGCCATGCCGACGTCGCCGCGCACGCGCGGGTGGTCGGAGTCGTAGCCGCGGTGGGTCGCGAGGTCGAAGGCGACCGAGAGGCCCTTCTGGCCGGCCGCGAGGTTGCGGCGGTAGAAGGCGTTGGACTCCTCGGCGGTGGAGAAGCCGGCGTACTGCCGGATCGTCCACGGCTGCGTGGTGTACATCGTCGGGTAGGGCCCGCGCAGGAACGGGCTCAGGCCCGGGAAGGTGTCGAGCGCGTCGAGGCCGGCGAGGTCGTCGGGGCCGTAGGACGGCTTGATCTCGATGCCCTCGGGGCTCTTCCAGCCCTCGGCGACCGGCAGGTCGGGCGCGGCGGCCGCGGCCCGGTCGGAGGCCAGCGGGAGGCCCGCGAAGCTCTTGGGGATGGTCATGCCAGCTTCTCCCTCGTGACGGTCAGGAACGCCAGGGCGTCGACGCCCATGGCAGCGGCGTCGTCGACCTCCGCGTCCACGGCGTCGGGCTTGCCGGCGATGATCACGTGCTGGGCGCCCGCCTCGCGGAGCGCCGCGACGGCCGCCGCGCCCCACTCACCGTAGGCGGCGTCGGTGCCGGCGAGACACACCACCGCCTGCCCTGTGTACGACGCCAGCAGGTCCTCGACACCGGACGTCGGCCCCGCGGCCTCGACCGCGATGCCACCGGCGGCGAACAGGTTGCTGATGAAGGTCGCCCGGGCGGTGTGCTGCGCGATGGAGCCCAGCGTCGCCAGGAAGACCGGCTGCGCGGCCGGCTCGTCGCGCAGCGCCTCGAAGGAGGCGCCGTAGCGGCGGACCCGGTCGTTGAGCGGGTCGGCGGCGCGCTCGGGCAGCGTCTCGGCGAGGTTCGGGAACTCGCTGACGCCGGTCAGCGGGCGCTTGCGGCGGGCGATGTCGGCCTCGCGCTTCGCGACCACCGCGGCGATGCGCTCGCGGAACGGGTCGAAGTCGTGACCGCTCTCCCACTCCTGCTCGAGCCGCTGGAACTCCGCCCAGCCCGCCTCGGCGAGGTCGGTCGTCAGCTGCTCGACGGCGTAGGCGCCGCCGGCCGGGTCGGCGACCGCGGCCACGTGGGACTCGTCGATGAGCAGGTGGTTGACGTTGCGGGCGATGCGGCGACCGAAGCCGTCCGGCAGGCCGTTGGCGCTGTCGAAGGGCAGCACGGTGACGGCGTCCGCGCCACCGACGCCGGCGGCGAAGGCCGCGACGGTGCCGCGCAGCATGTTGACGTAGGGGTCGTACTTGCTGAGCATCGGCCGGCTGGTCACGGCGTGCTGGCGCTGGCCGGTCGCGGTCGCGCCGCTGAGCTCGAGCACCCGCGCCCACAGCACCCGGGCGGCACGCAGCTTGGCGATCGTCGGGAACTGCTCGTCGGTGGCGGCGTACCGGAACTCGACCTGGGCGGCGGCCTGGTCGACCGTGAGGCCGTGGTCGGTCAGCCAGCGCAGGTAGGCGACGCCGGCGGCGAGCGACCAGCCCAGCTCCTGTGCGTCGCTGGCGCCGAGGTCGTGGGCAGCCGTGGCGTCGACGACGATGGCACGGATGTCGTGCTGGTCGGCCTTGCGGGCCAGCGTCTGCAGCTCGGCGACGGCCTCGTCGACGGCGATCGGGATGTCGCGCAGCATGACGCCGAGCGGGTCGATCCCGAGGTTGCTGTCCGGGTGCTTCGCACCGGGCAGCGCGAGGAACGCCTCGGCCACCTGCGTGGTCGCCGACGGGGCGTCGAGGACGACGGGCGCGAGGTCGAGCAGGACGTTGGCCAGCGTGGCGGCGACGTCGGTGGACTCGTCCGCGGCCAGCCACAGGCTGGTGACGCCGCCGTCGAGGTCGACCAACGCGGCCTCGTTGGCGAGCTTGGCGTCGGGGCCGCTCACCAGGCTCCGGATGTCCCACGCGCCCTGGCGGGTGGGCCGGACCGGGCTGGTCGCGCCACCGGGCAGGCCGAGCGGGGTGATGCCGATGCCGTCGAGCGTGGTGCGGGTGAGCTTCTCCCACACCGCGCCGTCGGGGTCGTTGTCGCCGAGCTTGCGGGACTTGCGCAGCACGGCGGCGGTGGCGGCCTCCCAGTCGGCGCGCGTGTGCGCGTCTTCGGGTTGCGCCAGCGTCAGGGGCGAGTCAGTCACGAGCGACAAGACTATCCGTGACATGACCACTGTCACCGTGCGTGTGAGATATGTCCGACTACCGGGCAGTAGCGTCCCGACGCTCGGACAGGCCCGGGGCGGGTCGCGACGAACGCCGAGCGTTCACCCGACCGCAACCCGCAGCCCGCGGTCCCGCAACGTCGCCGCCCCACCGTGGTGGACATGAGGATCCTCCTGGCCACCGAGAGCTTCTACCCGGCCGTCGACAGCACGACCACCACGCTCAAGGCGACGGTGGACCGCCTCGTCGACCTCGGCCACGCGGTGCGGATCGTCGCCCCCGGCCCGGGCCTGGGCAGCTACCGCGGCTGCGACGTCGTCCGCGTGCGCCCGCTCGAGCCGACCGGCGCGCAGGTGCGCGAGGCGATCGAGTCCTTCGGCGCCGACGTCGTCCAGGCCCACTCGCCCCGCAACGTGGGCCGCAAGGCGCTCAAGCACGCAGCGCGCCTCGGCGTGCCGAGCGTCGCCGTCGAGCAGTCCGCGGTCCTCGACCTCGCCGCCGACTACTGGCGGGCCAGGATCGCCGACCGCGCCGACCGCGTGCTGGTCACGTCGCGCTGGATGGTCGAGCGCGCCGCCGAGCTCGGCGTCGAGGCGTCGCTGTGGGAGCCCGGCGTCGACAACCGGGCCTTCAACCCGACGCTGCGCGACCCGTGGCTGCACGCCTCGTGGTCGAAGGCCGGCTCCCGCGACGGCGGGCGCGTGGTCGTCGGCTTCGTGGGCGGCCTCCACAAGCCCGCAGGCGTACGACGCCTCGCCGACGTCGCGCGGATCCCCGGCACCCGCCTCGTGGTGGTCGGGGACGGGCCCGAGCGCGAGTGGCTGGCCCGCCGCGTACCCGGTGCCCGGTTCACCGGCCCGCTGTCGATCGGCGACCTGACGGTCGCGATGCCGACCCTCGACGTCCTGGTCCACCCCGGCGAGCACGAGACCGACTGCCACGCGCTGCGCGAGGCCGCCGCGTCCGGCGTCCCGGTGGTCGCGCCGCGCGCCGGTGGGGCCCGCGACGTCGTCGCCCACCTCGAGACCGGGGTGCTGCACGAGCCCGGCGACGGGCGCGACCTGGTCCGCGCGGTGAGCGCCGTCGTCGCCGACCCGCACCGCCACCTGATGGGCGCGGCGGGCCGCGAGCGCGTGCTGCGTCGTACCTGGGCGGACGCGGTCGACGAGCTGGTCGCCGAGCACCTGCCGGTCGCCGCCGGCGTCTGAGCGGGCTCGTGTCTGGGCGGGCTGGCGTCAGGTCGCGACGATCCCGACCACGAGGTTGATCGTGGTGGCGAGGATCGCGGCGCCGAAGACGTACGAGATCAGGCAGTGCCGCAGCACGACCGCGCGGATCGCCGCGCTCTGCACGCTCGTGTCGGAGACCTGGTAGGTCATGCCGAGGTTGTAGCTGAAGTAGAGGAAGTCGCGGAACGCGGGCGGCTCGGACCCGTCCGCCGGGGCGTTGAAGTCGATGCCGCCCGGCGTGCCGGAGTAGTACAGGTGCGCGTAGCGGGTCGCGTACATCAGGTGCAGCGACGCCCACGCCACGAAGACCCCGCCCAGCGCCACGGCCGCGTCGGCGCGCCCGGCGACGTCGGACCCGACGAGCAGCAGCGCGACCACGCCGCCGAGGCCGCCCAGGGCCGCCGCCCCGACGACGACCTCGTCCACGCCGGGGCTGAGGTCCTCGTGGGTCGCGTTGACGCGGGTGGCATCGGCGTCCATCGGCCAGAGCACGGTCCAGCCGAAGACCACGTAGACCGTGCCGGCGACCGCGATCGCCAGGAGCACCCCGAGCTGGACCTCGACGAGGGAGCCGAGCACCGCGGCCGTCGTACCGGCGAGGACGGCGGAGAGCAGGCGCGGCCAGGCCGTCGCGGCCAACGGAGGACGCTTCACGCTGCCGAGCCTAGGCGCCGGGGAGCCTTAGGGTGAGCGCCATGCTGCTGCGCCGGCTGGAGTACCTCGCCGCCCTGTCCCGCGAGGGCCACTTCGGGCGCGCGGCGCAGGCCTGCCACGTGACGCAGCCGGCGTTGTCCGCCGGCATCCGCAAGCTCGAGCGCGAGCTCGGCGTGCAGATCGTGCGGCGCGGCCAGCGCTTCGAGGGCTTCACGCCCGAGGGGGTGCAGGTGCTGCACTGGGCCCAGCGGATCCTCGCCGAGCGCGACGCGCTGGACCAGACCCTCGCGGAGATGCGCGGTGGCCTGTCCGGCACGCTCCGCATCGGCGCGATCCCGACCGCCCTCGGCGTCGCGTCCCTGCTGACGGCGCCGATGCGCCAGCGCCACCCGCTCGTCCGCTACCGGCTCGAGTCGATGTCGTCGCGCGACATCGTCGGCCGCCTCAACGACTTCGAGGTCGACGTCGGGATGACGTACGTCGACGGCGAGCCGCTCGGCAAGGTCCGCGTCGTACCGCTCTACCGCGAGCGCTACCTGTTCCTGACCCCGGCGGACGGCGACCTCGGGCAGCTCGACGCCCTGACCTGGGCGGAGGCCGCGGGGGCGCCCCTGTGCCTGCTCACGCCGGACATGCAGAACCGCCGGATCATCGACGGCCACCTCACCGACACGGGCGTCGAGGCCAGCGTCGTCGTCGAGACCGACACGGTCTCCGCGATCTACGCCCACGTGGCCGCGCTGGGCCTGTCCAGCATCGTCCCGCACACGTGGCTGCCTGCCTTCGGCGTACCCGACGGCATCCGGGCGCTCCCGCTGCCGAAGCCGCGGCGCACCCCCCAGGTCGGGCTCGTGCTGGCCGGGCACGGCCCGGAGTCGCTGCTCGCCCGTGCACTCGTCGAGACGGCCCGCGGCGTCGACCTCGAGGCCCTGCTCGGGGGCGAGGCTCAGTCGTCCAGCAGGACCCGGTCGGCCCCGGCGTAGACGTTCATCGACGCGCCGCGCAGGAAGCCGACCAGGGTCATCCCGTTCTCCTCGGCCAGGTCGGCGGCCAGGGAGGACGGCGCCGAGACCGCCGCCAAAGCGGGGATCCCGGCCATCACGGCCTTCTGCACCAGCTCGAAGGACGCCCGGCCGCTGACCATCAGGATCGACTCGCGCAGCGGGAGCAGCCCGTTGCGCACGGCGTGGCCGACCACCTTGTCGACGGCGTTGTGCCGCCCCACGTCCTCCCGTACGACGACCAGCTCGCCGGTCGCGGAGAAGAGCGCCGCGGCGTGGAGGCCACCGGTCCGGTCGAACACGCGCTGCGCCTCACGCAGCCGCTCGGGCAGGGCGGACAGCAGTTCCGGCGTCAGCCGGAGCGGGTCGTCGGCGACGGACCAGGTGGAGGCCGTCCGCACGGCGTCGAGGCTGGCCTTGCCGCACAGGCCGCACGACGAGGTCGTGTAGAAGTTGCGCTCCAGCGAGACGTCGAGCGGCGGCAGCGACGGCTCGAGCGCCACGTCGACGACGTTGTAGGTGTTGCTGCCGTCGTCGGTGGCGCCGGCGCAGTAGCGCGCGGCCACGACGTCGCCGGCGGCCCGGACCACGCCCTCGCTGACGAGGAAGCCGACGGCGAGGTCGAAGTCGTCGCCGGGGGTGCGCATCGTGATGGTGAGCGCCCGGCCGCCGACCCGGATCTCCATCGGCTCCTCGGCGGCGAGCGTGTCGGGACGCTGGTCCACGACGCCGTCGCGGATCCGGAGCACCTTGCGTCGTGCGGTCACGCGGCCCATGTCTCGGTCCTCTCCTGGTGCCGGTCCGGTCGTCCACCGATCACGGCGGCGGCCGCGACCCCGGCGACCACGCCGATCAGGGTGTCCACTCCCCTGGCGAGGAGCATTCCCGACGGGTCGGCCGGCACGGCCAGCTCCGTCATGATCATGATGAGGGGGGTGAAGAAGCCGAGCGCCAGCCCGTAGTGCCGGCTGAGGAAGAGCTCGGTCGGGAACAGCAGCACCATCACCACCACCGCCAGCACCTCCGGGCGCGGCCCGGGCAGCAGCACCGCGGCGCTGACGACCAGACCGGCCAGGGTGCCGGTGACCCGGTGCGTCGCGCGGTGGACGACGGCGCCGAGCTCGAGCCGCTCGCCGACGACCACGACCGCGAGCGGGACGGCTGCCGAGGCCATCGCCCAGTTGGCGTGCTCGATGCCCAACGCGAGACCGGCCAGCCCGGCGGCGGCGATCGCCACGGCGTAGCGCAGGGCATGGACGCTGGTGCCCGCCGGGAGTCCGCGAGCCGGCGGCGCGGGCGGCTCGGCCGAGCCCGCTCGGAACACCCGGGCGAGGCCGAGGGCGAGGCACCAGGTCGCCGTGCCCGCGCAGATGAGGACGGCGCCGTACGGGCTGACCAGGCCGGGGCCGACCGTCGCGGTCGCGCCGAAGGCGAAGATGCCGAAGAACGGGCCGCCCGGCTGCAGGCGCAGCCAGTCCGCCAGCACGGAGCCGACGACGGCGTACGCCGTGACGCCGAGCACCACGAGCACCGCCGGGACGCGCAGCTCCGAGAACGCGACGCCCAGCGCCACCCCGGTCACCAGCATGCCGGCGCCGTGGAACTGGTGCCGCTGCCGCTCGGGAGCCGGCTCGGTCCGGCCGTACATCCCGGTGAAGGAGCCGAAGACGGCGTACAGGATCAGCTCGGGGCGTCCGGCCAGCAGGAGCAGCGTGCCCGGCACGAGCAGGCCGAGCCCCACGCGGACGACGTGGCGGCCCTCCGGGTCAGCGTGCAGCGACAACGGGCTCCAACCGGACGATCACGCCCTTGGAGGTCGGCGTGTTGCTGATCTCGGCGACGCTGTCGAGCGGCACCAGGACGTTGGTCTCCGGGTAGTACGACGCCGCCGAGCCGCGCGCCGCCGGGTAGCCGACCACGGTGAAGCCCTTCGCCCGGCGCTCCACGCCGTCGTCCCAGATGCTGACGATGTCGACCTCGGCACGGTCGGCGATGCCGAGCTCCGCGAGGTCGTCGGGGTTGACCATCACGATCCGGCGGGCGTCGTGGATGCCGCGGTAGCGGTCGTTCATGGCGTACGGGATGGTGTTCCACTGGTCGTGGGAGCGCAGGCTCTGGAGCACCAGGTGGCCGGCCGGAGCGGTGATCCGGTCGAAGGCGTTGGCGGTGAAGACCGCCTTGCCGCTCGGCGTCGGGTAGACACCCGAGTTGACCGGGTTGGGCAGCCGGAAGCCGCCCGGGTGCGCGACCCGCTCGTTGAAGTCCTCGAAGCCCGGGACGACGCGCGCGATCCGGTCGCGGACCAGCGCGTAGTCGGCCTCGAAGTCCTCCCACGGCACGGGGTTGTCGGGACCGAGCGTCGCCCGCGCCATTCGCCCGATGATCGCGACCTCGCTGAGCAGGTCGGGCGAGGCCGGGTCGAGGCGGCCGCGGGACTGGTGCACCTCGCTCATCGAGTCCTCGACGGTTACGAACTGCTCCCCCGTCGCCTGCACGTCGCGGTCGCTGCGTCCCAGCGTCGGCAGGATCAGCGCGGTGTCGCCGCACACGGTGTGCGAGCGGTTGAGCTTCGTCGAGATCTGCACGGTCAGCCGACAGCTGCGCAGCGCCTGCTCGGTGACGTCGCTGTCGGACATCGCACGCACGAAGTTGCCCGCCGCCGCGATGAACACCGACGCCTTGCCGTCCCGCATCGCACGGACGCCGGCGACCGAGTCGTAGCCGTGGGCCCGCGGCGGCTCGAAGCCGAACTCCTCGCCGAGGCGGTCGAGGAAGGAGTCGGGCACCCGCTCCCAGATGCCCATCGTCCGGTCGCCCTGCACGTTGCTGTGGCCGCGCACGGGACACACACCGGCACCGGGCCGGCCGAGGTTGCCGCGCAGCAGCAGGAAGTTCACGATCTCGCGGATGGTCGGTACGCCGTGGCGGTGCTGCGTCAGCCCCATCGCCCAGCAGACGATGACGCTCTTCGCCGCGAGCACGCGGTCCCGGACCTCCTCGATCTCCGCGCGGGTCAGGCCGGTCGCCTCGAGCACGTGCTCCCAGGTCACCTGGCGGACGTGGGCCGCGAAGTCGTCGTACCCGATGCAGTTGGCGGCGATGAAGTCGTGGTCGACGACCGTGCCGGGAGCGGCGTCCTCCGCCTCCAGCAGCAGCTTGTTGAGCATCTGGAAGAGGGCGAGGTCGCCACCGGGGCGGATCTTGAGGAACTGGTCGGCGATGGCGGTGCCGTTGCCGATGACGCCGCGCGGCTTCTGCGGGTTCTTGAAGCGGAACAGGCCGGCCTCGGGCAGCGGGTTGACCGCCACGACGTGGCCGCCGTTGCGCTTGGTCTCCTCGAGGGCCGACAGCATCCGCGGGTGGTTGGTGCCGGGGTTCTGGCCCACGACGAAGACGAGGTCGGACTCGTGGATGTCGTCGAGGGAGACGCTGCCCTTGCCGATGCCGAGGGTCTCGCCGAGACCGGAGCCGCTCGACTCGTGGCACATGTTCGAGCAGTCGGGGAGGTTGTTGGTGCCGAAGGACCGCGAGAAGAGCTGGAGCAGGAAGGCGGCCTCGTTGTTGAGCCGGCCCGAGGTGTAGAACATCGCCTCGTCCGGCGAGCCGAGCCCGTTGAGCTCGTCGGCGACCAGCGCGAACGCCTCGTCCCAGCCGATCGGCTCGTAGTGGGTCCCCCCCGGGCGCTTCACCATCGGCTCGGTGAGCCGGCCGCGGTGGTTGAGCCACATGTCGGACTTCTGGTCCAGCTCGGCGATGGAGTGCTGGGCGAAGAACTCGCGGGTGACCCGCCGCGTGGTCGCCTCGTCGTTGACGTGCTTGGCGCCGTTCTCGCAGTACTCGTTCTTGTGCCGGTGCTTCGGGTCGGGCCAGGCGCAGCCGGGGCAGTCGATGCCCTCGGCCTGGTTGAGGCTGAGCAGGGTCAGCAGCGTCCGCTTCGGACCGGCCTGGGCCAGGGAGTACTCCATGGCGTGGGCGACCGCGGGAACCCCGGCGGCGTACTTCTTCGGCGGGCTGACCTTCAGGTCGTCCCGCGGATCCTCGTCCGACCGCATCTGGGCTCCTCCTCCGCGGCACGGCGCCGCCGCTCCCAGCCTCCCCCGCCGGGCGTCCGTCGTCAAAGACCGGTCTTCCATCGCGCGATAAGCATCGGTGATGATGAAGGTGCTCCGGGACAACCATCTGCGAAGGGTCCGGGCGCACTGGCAGACTGCGTCCATGGAGGCCGACAACGCCGTCGTGGCTGCCGTGCGCGAGCTGGTCGACACCCTGCCTGCCGGCGTGGTGGTGACCGGTGCCGCCGAGATGGAGAAGTACCGCGAGGACTTCGCCCGCGACGGGTCGGCGGGGTCGCCGCTCGCCGTGGTCCGCGCCGAGGACGCCGCGCAGGTGCAGGAGGCGGTGCGGTGGGCCGCCCGGCACCGCATCCCCGTCGTCCCGCGCGGCGCCGGGACCGGGCTGTCCGGCGGCTCGTCGGCCGTGGACGGCGGCATCACGATCTCGCTCGACCGGATGCGGTCGATCACGGTCGACCCCGCGAGCCAGGTCGCCGTCGTCGAGCCGGGCGCGCTCAACGCCGAGGTCAAGCACGCCGCCGCGGAGCACGGCCTGTGGTACCCACCCGACCCGTCGTCGTACGAGATCTGCTCGATCGGCGGCAACCTCGCCACCAACGCGGGCGGCCTGTGCTGCGTGAAGTACGGCGTCACCACCGACTACGTCCTGGGCATGGACGTCGTGCTCGCCGACGGCACCCTGGTCCGGATGGGCGGCAAGCAGATCAAGGACGTCGCGGGCCTCTCGCTGATGAAGCTCTTCGTCGGGAGCGAGGGCACGCTCGGCGTGATCACCCGGGCGGTGCTGCGGCTGATCCCCGCCCAGCTCGCGGGCGCGACCCTGGTGGCGAGCTTCCCGTCGATGACCGACGCGTCGCGGGCCGTGGTCGCGATCCGCGGCCGGATCCGCTGCTCGATGCTCGAGCTGATGGACGGCGTCACCATCAACGCCGTCGAGGACTGGCGCTCCCACGGGCTCGACCGGTCGGCCGGCGCCCTCCTCATCGCCCAGTCCGACGCGCCGGGCCAGGCCTGTGCCGGCGAGGTCGAGGTGATCCGCGCGTGCTGCGAGGCGGCCGGGGCGGCGGAGGTCTTCACCACCACCGACCAGGAGGAGGCCGCCCTCTTCGTGGCCGCGCGCCGCAACGCCTTCCTCGCCGTGGAGCAGCGCGGCAGCGTGCTCTTCGAGGACGTCGGCGTACCGATCCCCCAGCTGCCCGACCTGGTCGACGGGATCGCACGGATCGCCGAGGACTGCGGTGTCGAGATCGCCCTCGTGGCCCACGCCGGCGACGGCAACACCCACCCCCTCGTCGTGTACGACGCCAGCGACCCCGCCTCGGTCGCCGGTGCCCGACGGGCGTTCGACGGGGTGATGGCACTCGCCATCGGGCTCGGCGGCACGATCACCGGCGAGCACGGCGTGGGCCGGGCCAAGAAGGCCTCACTCCCCGACCAGCTCGGGCCCGACCTGATGGCGCTGAACCGGCGGATCAAGCAGGCCCTCGACCCGGACGGCATCCTCAACCCCGGCGCCGTGCTCTGAACCCTCCGTCGATACGAGTAAGGCTTGCCTTACGTGCATATCTCACATGATCCGCGTCACCTACCGGCCGGTAGCGGGAGTAGCGTGGCCCCCCGTGGCAACGACGACGCGACCTGAACTGGTCAAGGGCTCCCGTGCAGCCCGCACGACCATCGCCCTCAAAATCCTGATGGCCGTGAGCGGCCTGCTGTTCATCGGCTTCGTGCTGGGGCACATGTACGGCAACCTCAAGGCCTTCTCCGGCGAGGAGTCCTTCAACGAGTACGCGCACCACCTGCGCGAGCTCGGGACGCCGATGCTCCCCTACGAGGGCTTCCTCTGGATCATGCGGGTCGGGCTGCTCGCCGCCCTCGTCGTCCACGTGGGCTCCGCCATCGCGCTCTGGCAGCGCGCGGCCAAGGCCCGGCCGGTGAAGTACGTCGCGAAGAAGAACCGCGGGTCCTCGATCTCCTCGCGCACGATGCGCTGGGGCGGCCTGACCCTGCTGCTGTTCATCGTCTGGCACCTGCTCAACTTCACGATCGTCAAGATCAACCCGAGCAACGGCGACACCGGCAGCGACAACCCCTACGCACTGGTCGTCGACACCTTCGACCTGTGGTGGATGACGATCATCTACCTGGTCGCGATGGTCGCCCTCGCGCTGCACCTGCACCACGGGACGTTCAGCTCGCTGCAGACGCTCGGCCTGACCAACTCCGCCACGTCCCGCGCCCGCGCGCGTGCCGCCGGCTGGGTCGTGGCGATCGTCGTCGCCGGCGGATTCTCGCTGGTCCCGCTGTCCGTGCTCGTCGGCATCATCGAGAAGTAAGGAGCCAACGAACATGGCTGCAGGAACCCACTACCTCCCTGGTCTGACCCCGACCAACGAGCCGTCGGTGCAGAAGTCCGACGACGCCGCCGGCTTCTACGAGCTCGGCGACAAGCTGGTCGACGCCAAGGCCCCCACCGGCCCGATCGAAGAGCGCTGGACGACGCGCAAGTTCGAGAACCGCCTGGTCAACCCGGCCAACCGCCGCAAGCTCGACATCATCATCGTCGGCACCGGCCTGGCCGGTGGCGCCGCCGCCGCCACGCTCGGCGAGGCCGGCTACAACGTGAAGTCGTTCTGCTACCAGGACTCCCCGCGCCGCGCGCACTCGATCGCCGCCCAGGGTGGCATCAACGCGGCCAAGAACTACAAGGAGGACGGCGACTCGACGTACCGCCTCTTCTACGACACGGTCAAGGGCGGCGACTACCGCGCCCGGGAGTCGAACGTCTACCGCCTCGCCGAGGAGTCGGCGAACATCATCGACCAGTGCGTCGCGCAGGGCGTCCCGTTCGCCCGTGAGTACGGCGGCCTGCTCGACAACCGCTCCTTCGGCGGTGTCCAGGTGTCGCGCACCTTCTACGCCCGCGGCCAGACGGGCCAGCAGCTGCTGCTCGGCGCCTACCAGGCCATGGAGCGCCAGGTCGCGGCCGGCACCGTCGAGGCGTTCACCCGCCACGAGATGCTCGAGCTGATCGTCGTCGACGGCAAGGCCCGCGGCATCGTCGCGCGCGACATGGTCACCGGTGACATCGAGACCCACCTCGCCGACGTCGTCGTCCTCGCCTCGGGCGGCTACGGCAACGTCTTCTACCTCTCGACCAACGCGATGGGCTCCAATGTCACCGCCGCGTGGCGCGCGCACCGCAAGGGCGCCTACATGGCCAACCCCTGCTACACGCAGATCCACCCCACCTGCATCCCGGTCTCCGGGGGCCACCAGTCGAAGCTGACCCTGATGTCGGAGTCGCTGCGCAACGACGGCCGGATCTGGGTCCCGAAGAACGTCGCGGACTGCGAGAAGGACCCGCGCCAGATCCCCGAGGCCGACCGCGACTACTTCCTCGAGCGGATCTACCCGTCCTTCGGCAACCTGGTCCCCCGCGACATCGCCTCGCGCGCGGCGAAGTACATGTGCGACGAGGGCCGCGGCGTCGGACCCGAGATCGAGGAGCTGCAGCCCGACGGCACGACCAAGAAGGTCCGCCGCGGCGTCTACCTCGACTTCAAGGACGCCATCGAGCGCCTCGGCAAGCACGGCGTCGAGGAGAAGTACGACAACCTCCTCGACATGTACGAGCGGATCACGGGCGAGAACCCGTACGAGGTGCCGATGCGCATCTACCCCGCCGTGCACTACGTCATGGGCGGCCTGTGGGTCGACTACGAGCTGCAGTCCAACATCGAGGGCCTGTTCGTCACCGGTGAGGCCAACTTCTCCGACCACGGCGCCAACCGCCTCGGCGCCTCGGCGCTGATGCAGGGCCTGGCCGACGGCTACTTCGTCCTCCCGAACACCATCCGCGAGTACCTCGCCGACGGCCCGTTCGAGAAGGTCGACGAGAGCAACCCGGCCGTGGTCGAGGCGCTGCAGTCCGTCAAGGAGCGGGTCGAGAAGTTCCTGTCGATCAACGGCACCCGCTCGGTCGAGAGCTACCACAAGGAGCTCGGCTCCATCATGTGGGAGTACTGCGGCATGGAGCGCACCGAGGAGGGCCTCAAGCTGGCCATCCAGAAGATCCGCGACCTGCGCGCCGATTTCTGGACCAACGTCAAGGTGCTCGGCTCGGCCGACAACATCAACCAGGACCTCGAGAAGGCCGGCCGCGTCGCCGACTTCCTCGAGCTGGGCGAGCTCATGTGCATCGACGCGCTCAACCGGCGCGAGTCCTGCGGCGGCCACTTCCGGGCCGAGTCACAGACCGAGGACGGCGAGGCGCTGCGCCACGACGACGAGTTCGCGTACGTCGCGGCCTGGGAGTGGGGCGGCGACTCGAACGACGGCGGCCAGCCGGTCCTGCACAAGGAAGACCTGATCTACACGGCCATCGAGATGAAGCAGAGGTCCTACAAGTGAAGCTCACTCTGAAGATCTGGCGGCAGGAGAACCCCACCGCCACGGGTGCGATCCACACGTACGAGCTCGACGGCGTCTCGAAGGACATGTCCTTCCTGGAGATGCTCGACCTGCTCAACGAGCAGCTCGTCACCAGCGGCGAGGAGCCGGTCGCGTTCGACTCCGACTGTCGCGAAGGCATCTGCGGCATGTGCTCGCTGATGATCAACGGCGAGGCGCACGGCCCGGAGGTCACCACGACCTGCCAGCTGCACATGCGCTCGTTCAACGACGGCGACACCATCACCATCGAGCCGTGGCGTGCCGAGCCCTTCCCGGTCCTCAAGGACCTGGTCGTGGACCGCTCCGCCTTCGACCGGATCATCCAGGCCGGCGGCTACATCTCCGCCAACACCGGCTCGGCCCCCGAGGCCAACTCGGTGCCGGCGCCGCGCGACAAGGCGATGCGGGCGTTCAACGTCGCGACCTGCATCGGCTGCGGCGCGTGCGTCGCGGCGTGCCCCAACGGCTCGGCCTCGCTGTTCATGGGTGCCAAGATCACCCACCTCGGCGAGCTGCCGCAGGGCCAGCCCGAGCGCTGGTCGCGCGTCGTCGACATGGTCGGCCAGCACGACCACGAGGGCTTCGGCGGCTGCACCAACATCGGTGAGTGCGCGGCCGCGTGCCCCAAGGAGATCCCGCTCGACGTGATCTCGCAGCTCAACAAGGACCTGCGCACCGCGCTGAAGAACGGTCACTGACCGCTCGCAGTCCCCGTCCGGCCCGGCTCGATCGAATCGAGCCGGGTCGGCGCCATTTCCGGGTCTGTTCTGCCACGATCAGCGCGTGGGGCTCAAGACGATCAGCAGCTGGCTGCAGGAGCAGCACGGACAGCTGCACATGGCCCGCTGGATGCTCGAGTTCGACGACCACGAGGCCGAGCGCGAGTTCGCCGGGTACGACGACGTCCGCGGCCTCAACGAGGGTCGCTTCGCCCTCGGCATCGGCATCCTCTTCACGACCGTGTACGGCGTCGTGGACGTGCTCGTGCTCGACCGGCTGGTGCCGGAGGTGGCCCTGGTCCGGCTCGCCGTCGTCCTGCTCTTCCTCGGCGCCCTCGTGGTCACCGGTCGCGCGATCTGGGTCGCCCGGCAGCTCCAGCTCGCCTCGGCGCTCCTGCTGACCGCGACGCTGCTCCTCCTCGGGACGGCGATGGGCCAGGTCGCGGACTTCCCCATCGAGTACCTCCGCACCTCCTGCACGGTCACCCTGCTCGGCGCCGTCGGGCTGCTCCGCCTGCGCATGCACGCCGTGATGGCGATGACGGCGGTCTACATCGCGGTGTGCCTGAGCCTGCCGGGCGCGCTGGGCGGTGTCGACACACTGGCCCGGAACGTGGCCCCCACCCTGGGCCTCGCGTCGATCGCGGTGCTGATCGGCTACTCCTTGGAGAAGCTGCGGCGTACCGACTACCTGCGCCAGCAGGAGGTCGAGATGGAGCAGGCCCGCTCCGACGAGCTGCTGCACAACGTGCTGCCGGCGACGATCGCCCAGCGCCTGCGCTCCGAGCCGGGCGCGATCGCCGACTCCGCGCCCGAGGTCAGCGTGCTCTTCTCCGACATCGTCGGCTTCACGCCGGTCTCGGAGTCACTGACACCCGAGGCGCTCGTCCAGCTGCTCGACACCATGTTCCGCGAGTTCGACGAGCTGTGCGAGCGACG
Source organism: Nocardioides sp. SRI_004 (assembly GCF_057586415.1). Classification (NCBI taxonomy): domain Bacteria; kingdom Bacillati; phylum Actinomycetota; class Actinomycetes; order Propionibacteriales; family Nocardioidaceae; genus Nocardioides; species Nocardioides sp. SRI_004. Next base: position 89,310 of record NZ_JBYCZV010000009.1, on the reverse strand, counting down.
CGGGATCGAGAAGATCAAGACCGTCGGCGACGCCTACATGGCGGTCGCCGGACTCCCCCTGCCCGACGCCGACCACGCCGCCTCCCTCGCCGAGCTCGCCCTCGACATGCAGCGCACGCTCACCCGCCTCTCCCCCGAGTGGCCGAGCCCGATCGCGATGCGGATCGGCATCGCCTCCGGTCCGGTCGTCGCGGGCGTGATCGGCCGCCGCAAGTTCACCTACGACCTGTGGGGCGACACGGTGAACACCGCCAGCCGGATGGAGTCGCACGGTCGCCCGCACCGCATCCAGGTCTCCGCGGCGACGCACGCGCTCCTCGAGAGCCGCTACGCCTTCAGCGAGCCGCAGACGATCGAGGTCAAGGGCAAGGGCCCGATGACGACGTACTTCCTGCTCGGGGCCTCCTGACGGCTCAGCCTCCGGGCGCGCTGGTGCCGTAGGGGTCGACCGGCGCGCCGTCGCCGGTCGTCGGCAGGTCGCCGCGCGTGACCGGCGACGACGGCGTGGCGGGCGTGATGTCCCCGCCGTCCTGGTGGCGCGCGCCGAGCGCCGCCGCGACCAGGTCGTCCCGGTCCACCCGCTCCGTCGGGCCGCTGAGGGCGAGGACGTGGCCGGCGTCGAGGACGACGTACTCCTGCCAGCCACCGCCGGTGCGGTACCAGCCGCCGGCATCGGGCTCGCACGACTCCACGGGCGCCGGGGACCCACCCGTCGGTCCCGGCAGCGGCTCGGTCGCGCACCGGCCGGCGTCGTACGTGCCGGCTCGGACGGTGAGGTGGACCTCGGTCGTGTACGGCGCCTCCACGGGCACGTACGTCGCCCCGTAGTCCGCGTCGCCGAACACCCCCGCCGACTGCTCCGCCAGCTCGAACCCGGCGAGCTCGATGGTGTGCACGAGGTCGGGGTCGACGCCCTGGGCCAGGACCCGGCGGTAAGTGTCGTCGGGCAGGGGCGCCGGTCCGTCATCCCGGCTCGAACTCTCGGTGCCGCAGGCGGTGGTCAGGAGGAGGACCAGGGCTGTTGCCGCAGTGGAGATGGGGCCGAGTCGTCGCGCACCGTGCATGGGTCGACCGTAGGGCGCAGGGGCTCACGTCGGCCTGAGGTCGGGTGCTCAGCTGGTCACACCGCGAAGCGGACGAGCGAGACCAGCCCCGTCACGAAGACGACTGCGAGCAGGACGAGCACAGCGAAGCATCCAGCCTTGCCCCACCACGTCCGTGGCCGTGGTTCGACTGCTTCGGCATCCCAGTCAGGCTCACCGCGACCCACCCACGCGGCGACGTGGTCCCACGAGCAGAAGTCCTTCCAGACCTCGTGGGGCGCATTCTCGAACTGCACGCTGACGTGAGTGTCGTGGACCAGCGCCGTACGGCCACACTCAGCGCAAGCGAGTCCTTCGTCACCACCACGGCAAGAGCGTAGGACGCGCTCAACGGCTTGACCTACTTGGTTGCGGATTGGCCGGCGCCGGCCTCAGGGTCTCTGCGGCCGTTCTCATTCGAATCCAATCGCCACGTACAGAACAACGAATCCAGCGATACAGAGCGGGACCATGAGCGCAACACCCCCGGCAACGCCGACCCACCACCTTCGCCACTCACTGGAGGCGGCAGCAGCGACAAGAGCGCCTGCGAACAGAATCGCCAAGGCCGGGATGACGAACACGTCCCAGAACAACCCGCCTGTGCCCCAACTCGCCTGAACGAAGTAGGCGCCCAAGACGAGCACACCCGCCGCGAATCCCAACAGCACCCCTGTGATTGCATGCGGCGCCCGATCAAGCTTGGACATTGGCATCAGCTCAGCTTTCGGCACGGTGCGATCTCCGCTCAGCAGGGACGCTCCGACTGCGGTCGCGATCCAGGCCCGCAACTCTAACTGCCAAGCCCCGAGAAGGTGGTCCAGATCAGATGAGAGGACTCGACATGCTCTTCCGTCGAACCCGAGCATTCCACGGCAACCTTCGAAGGCTCATGCAGCCCAGTCGAGGGCGATCCTCATCAGCGATGCCTCAAGGCGTGTGGGTGTCTGGTCAGCCGTGGCGGCGGTGACCTTGCGTGTTCCGGTCTGGTCGACCAGGTAGTGGGCCCCGTGTGGGTCTCGCCAGATGACGATCCCGGGGAAGGGTTGTCGTACTTGCCAGCCGGCGTGGGTCTTGATCCGGTGGTGGGTGCGGGTCATTGGGCCGAGGTTGTCGGTGGAGGTCTTGCCGCCCTCGGCGTAGGGGACCTGGTGGTCCAGATCGACCTTCCGGGACAGGTTCGCCGCAAACGGGAACGTGTCGCCGGGGTGGATCAGGTGCACGGCCTCGCGGAGCTTGGCCGGGATCTCGTAGGCGTCGACCGCGGCTCCCTGGTTGAGGTCGATCACGGGTTGCACCTTCACCTGGGAGGCGAAGTGGGCGACCAGGTGGCGGACGTAGGCAATGGTGACGGGGCCGTGGCCCTCCATTCGCGCGATCGGTGAGTCGGGGGTGCAGTGCAGGACGATCTCGACCTTCGGCTTCACCGGACCCACCGTGAGGTCGACGTGGGCCTGAGGATTGGTCAGGAGGGCAAGGGCGGCGACGCGGCGTTCGTTCTTGGTGGCGTCGGGCATCTGGTCCTCAAGTGCCTTGGCCACGGCTGTGACGCCGGCGTTGGAGCCGAGGATGAGGGCCGCGTCGGTGTGGAACGTCAGGGTGGCCTTGCCGTGCTTGTTGATCCGCGAGACCCGGACGTAGTTGTCCTTCGCGGCGGCCTCTTCCTTGGCTCGGGCGAGCTCGGGGGACGCTGCGGCGACCTTGCCCTCCACGATGGCTTCGAAGCGGGTCCAGGCGAGGCGGCCGTCGGCGATCTCGACCACCTCGGCGTCGACCCAGGCGGCCTCGTCCGCCGACAGTTCGCGGGTGGCGTCGGCGACATGCCGGGCGTGGGTGGAGCGCACCTGGCCGGCTTTCACACCGGCCCAGAGCTTCGGGAGCCGGTGCACGAGGTCGACCGCGTCGGCGATCAGCTTCTTCGCGCCGTACGGGCTGGTCTGGATCCGGGCGCCGAAGGTCGCGGCGGCGTGCTCGGTGATCCGCGGCGTACCGGCCGCACCCGCGGGCTTCGCGCGCTCGCGACCACGCTTGTCGCCAGGCGGCAGCGCGTCGGGTGAGTGGAGGACCGCCCACTGGTAGGCGGCTTCGAGGATCGCCCGCTCCGCGCTCTGGCGTGCTGCGTGCTGGTCCTCGACGAACGACAGCACGGCGTCGGCGGACATGTCCGCGAGCTGGTGGTGTCGGTCTCGAGTGGCCATACGTGTATTGGATCACGGGGTGCCGACACAACCGGCTGGCGCGGGACCTGCCTGTGCACAACGGCGCTCCCACCGGGCCTTGTGGAGGACAAGTGGCGCAAGAAGTGACTCGCGGAGCTGCCGGACCGCACCCGACCACCGGAACCCAGCCCCGCACCCACCGTCCTCGTCGCTGCGCTTGAAGACCCGACCACCCACCCAACCGCAGGGCACAGCAGGTGCACCGGAGCAAGAGGTCTAGAGACGGTCGCTGCGCGACCTCCTCGACCACCGGGTCGCTGCGCGACCTCCTCGACCACCGAGGCGCTGCGCGACCTCCTCGACCAGCGGCGAGGTCAGGCGGAGGCGTCGACCTTCGACGCCTTCAGCGCCTTCCACCCCAACGAGCCGAGCACGGCGGCGATCGCGAAGTTCACGACGATCAGCACGGTGTGCGCGATCCAGTAGCCGGCGGCACGGTCCTCGCCGGCGTCGTAGGCGTTGTAGAGGTTCTTGGCGAAATTGCCGAAGGTGATGACGTTCCAGGCCGCGACGGCGAGGAGCAGCAGGGCGTGCTTGCGCTCGAACTTCACCGTCCCATCCTCCCAGAGCCTCCACCACGACGGCCGATCAGGGCGCCGACCAGGGTGCCGGCCGCGGCGCCCACGGCCAGCGGGACGGCCCACGGGCCACGTCCGGCGGATGCCGCGGCGCCCGCGGGGTCGACGAGGGTCACCTGCGCCACCGACACGGGGACGACCGCGTCCGCCGCGGCCTCCGCACGCGCGACGGGGGCGGTCTGGGCCCAGGCGGCGGCGTACAGGATGACGCGGGAGAAGTAGTTGATCCAGACCAGCAGGATCAGCGCGATGCCGAACGCCTGGAAGGCGGGCTGGCCCTTCGTGCTGACCAGGAGGAGGCCGGAGAGCTGCTTGAGGATCTCGAAGCCGATCGCGCCCAGCCAGGCGCCCGACCACAGGGCCCGAGAGGGGGTCGGCGGCTTCGCGAGGATCCGGAACATCAGGAAGAACAGCAGCGCCGACGCGGCGAGGCCGAAGGCCAGCGCCAGGATCGTGACCAGCCACCCGAGGCCGGCGCCGAGGCCGATCCAGTCGAGCACCTGGCGCGACATCCGGGTGAGCACGCTCGAGGCGCTCACGCTCACCATCAATACGACGCCGAGCACGACCAGCGAGGCCAGGTCACGCAGCTTGCCGGCGATGAAGTTGGGCTGCAGGCGGTCCGGCATGCCGAAGACGACGATCAGCGCCGTCTGCAGCGAGGACAGCCACCCCAGGCCGGCGTAGAGCACACCGACGAGGCCGATCAGGCCGACGGCACCGGCGGCGCCCTGGATGTCCTCCAGCGGGACCTGGTTGGCGCCGTCGCCCACCAGCCCCGGCAGGACCTCGCCGATCGCCTTGATCAGGGCGTCCTGGGCGTCGGGGAAGACCTTGGCGACGTACCCGACGGCGAAGAAGGCGAGCGCCAGGACCGGGAAGACCGAGAGGAAGCCGAAGTAGGTGACGCCGGCGGCCTGCTGGCTGCCCTTGACCTCCGAGAAGTGCTCCTGGGTGCGGAAGGCGTGGTCGGCCAGCGGGGACCGGGCGCGCAACCGTGCGATCCGGGCCTTCACACGGTCGACAGCACTCATGGCAGCTCAGACGGGCTCGGACAGGGCGAAGGTGCGCGTCGCCCTCCAGCCCTCCTCCTCGTGGTGGACGTAGAGATGGAAGTCCGTTACCCCGAAGCGGCAGTCGAATCCCGCGAGCTCGTCGAAGGCGCGGTCCAGCGTCGGGTCGTCGAGGTGGTGGGCGACCGTGACGTGCGGGTGGTAGGGGTAGTCGAGCTCGACGGCGAGCGGTCCGCGGCGGACGGCGTCGGCGAGCTGCTCGCACTGCGAGATCCCCTCGACCAGGCCGACGAACACCACGGGCGAGACCGGCCGGAAGGTCGCCGTGCCGCGCAGGTGCACCGTGAACGGGGCGACCTTCGTCGCCGCCTCGGCCAGGTGCGCCTCGATCGCTGAGAGGTCGCCCTCGACCTCCATCGGCGGGATCAGCGTGATGTGGCTGGGGACGCCCTCAGCGGTGGGGTCGCCGATGGAGAGCCGGTAGTCGTAGAGCTCGGTGGCCCACGGCTCGGGTACGGCGACGGCGACGCCGATCACCGGCATCAGGACTCCGTTGCCCGCAGCGCGGCCGGGGCGACGAAGCCCACCCGCTGGTAGACGTCGCGCAGCGTGGCCTCCGCGACCGCGCCGGCGGTCTCGGCGCCCTTCGCGAGCACCTGCATGAGGTGGTCCTGGTCGTCGAGCAGCTCGAGGGTCCGGTCGCGGAACGGGGTGACGAAGTCGACCACCACGTCGGCGAGGTCCTTCTTGAGGTCGCCGTACATCTTGCCGGCGTACTGCTCCTCGAGGGCCGAGATCGGCTCACCGGTGAGCGCCGAGTAGATCGTGAGCAGGTTGCTCACACCCGGCTTCTCCTCCTGGTCGAACCGGATCTCCGTGCCGGAGTCGGTCACCGCGGAGCGGATCTTCTTGGCCGTGACCTTCGGGTCGTCGAGCATCTCGATGATGCCGCTGGGCGCGGAGCTCGACTTCGACATCTTCCGGGTCGGGTCCTGGAGGTCGTAGAGCTTCGCCGTCGCCTTGAGGATGTAGGGCTCCGGCAGCCGGAAGGTCTTCTTGAAGCGGCTGTTGAACCGCTGCGCGAGGTCGCGGGTCAGCTCGAGGTGCTGGCGCTGGTCCTCGCCGACCGGCACGTAGTGCGGGCGGTAGAGCAGGATGTCGGCCGCCATCAGCACCGGGTAGGCGAAGAGGCCGACGCTCGCGGCTCCCTCGCCGCCCTTGGCCGACTTGTCCTTGAACTGGGTCATCCGGCGGGCCTCGCCGAAGCCGGTCAGGCCGTTGAGGACCCAGGCCAGCTGGGCGTGCGCGGGCACGTGGCTCTGCACGAAGATCGCCGACTTCGCAGGGTCGACGCCGGCGGCGATCAGCTGGGCCGCGCCCCGCAGGGTCCGCTCGCGCAGCAGCTTCGGGTCCCACTCGACCGTGAGCGCGTGCATGTCGGCGATGAAGAAGAAGGGCTGGTGGTCACGCTGCAGGTCCACCCACTGACGGACCGCACCCACGTAGTTGCCGAGGTGGAAGGAGTCCGAGGTCGGCTGGATCCCGGAGAGGACGCGCGGACGCGCCACCCCCTCGGGCACGGCCGGCTGGGCGGTCTCCGGCACGGGCGTGTGCTCGGTCGTGGCGGACATGGGAGCGATTGTCTCAGGCGCCCGCTCGCCGGGTCACGCGGGTGCGGCCGCCACGGACGCCCGGCGGTGGGTCACCGCCGAGACGAGGAGGATCGCGACGCCGATGGCGGCCAGCCCGGCGCCGACGAGCGCCGGCGCGCGGTAGCCGTGGCCGGCCGCGATGACGAGCCCGCCGAGCCAGGCGCCGAGGGCGTTGGCGATGTTGAGGGCGGCGTGGTTCATCGCGGCGCCCAGGGTCACCGCTCCCCCGGCGACGTCCATCAGCCGCAGCTGGAGGTTGACCACGAGCACCGAGCCGGTCGCGGTGACGAGGAACGCGACGGGGAGCAGCAGCCACCCGTGCGGCGCGGCGGCGTAGTAGACGAGCATCAGCACGATGCCGGTCGCGCCGGACAGGATCAGGCTGCGGAAGACCGACCAGGCGGCCAGCTCGCCGGCGAGCCAGGTGCCGACGACCATGCCGAGGCCGAGCGCCAGCACGAAGAAGGGCACGGTGCCCCGCTCGAGGCCGCCGACCTCGGTGACGGTCTTCGCGATGTAGGAGTAGACGGCGAACATGCCGCCGAAGCCGACCGCGCCGACGGCCATCGTCAGCCAGACCTGCAGGCTGCCGAAGAACTCCCGCGCCTCCTTGCGACCGCTCGCCTCCGGGTCGCCGGGCACGGACGGGACGACGGCGAGCACCATCGCGACGGTGGCGAGCGCGAGCAGGCCGCCCAGGAGGTACGTCGAGCGCCAGCCCACCTGCTGGCCGAGGAAGGTGGCCAGGGGCACGCCGACGACATTGGCCACCGACAGCCCGAGCATCACGCTGGCGACCGCCCGGCCGCGGCGCTCGGGCGTGACCAGGCTGGCCGCGACGAGGCTGGCGACGCCGAAGTAGGCGCCGTGCGGCAGTCCGTCGAGGAACCTGGCCGCGGTGAGCACCTCGTAGCTCGGAGCCGCGGCGCTGAGGATGTTGAAGGCGGCGTACACGCCCATCAGGCCGACGAGCATGCCGCGGCGCGGCAGGGCGGCGCCGAAGAAGGCGAGGATCGGCACACCGACCACGACGCCCAGCGCGTACGCCGAGATGATGTGGCCGGCCGTGGGGACGGACACGTCCACGCCCTCGGCGACCTCGGGCAGCACGCCCATCGTCATGAACTCGGTCGTGCCGATGGTGAAGCCACCGACCGCGAGCGCCAGGATCGCCAGCACCGGCCGGGCGTGGGCCAGCTCGGGCTCGGACAGGGCCTCGGTCGAGGTCGCGGGCGCAGAGGTCACGTGGGATGGTAACCGGCCCGCACGGCTTCCTATTCCGAGAGGTCGGATGTCTCCGCGGCCCGCCGGGCGCGCTCCTCGTACGCCGCCCGCGCGGCGGGGTCCGCCGAGCTGAGCACGTCGCCGGCGCGCGTCGCCCGGCTCATCGCGTCCTGCACGAAGCGCGGCAGCGCCAGGCTCCCCTTGCCGAGCCCCTGGGTCCAGCGCGGGACCCACAGCTCCGGCCTCGGCCGGCGCACGGCGGCCTCGATCACCTCGGCGACGTCGTCGGCGGTCACCGGCTTGATCCCCCGCGCCGCGGGCACCCCGGCGGCGAGCTCGGTCTGCACGACGGTCGGCAGCACGACGGTCACGTCGATCCCGTCGGGCGCGAGCTCCTGGCGGATGGCCTCGCTGAAACCGACCACCGCGAACTTCGACGCGGAGTAGGTCGCCCCGTGGGGCACGGCCACCCGGCCCACGGCCGAGGCGACGTTGACGATGTGGCCACGACCCCGGTCGACCATCCCCGGCGCGACCGCCTTCACCCCGTTGATGACGCCGTGCACGTTGACGTCGAGGATGGTGCGGGCGACACCGACTGGCTCCTTCAGCACCGGGCCCAGCGGCATGATCCCGGCGTTGTTGACCAGCACGTCGAACGGGCCGAGGTGGGCCACCTCGGCGAGGAACGCGGTCCAGGAGTCCGGGTCGGTGACGTCGAGGTGGGCGGTGGCCACGCGGTCGTCGTACCCGCTCGCGACCTGGGCGGCGAGGCCCGCGTCGAGGTCCCCGACCGCCACCCGGGCGCCCTGGCGCGCGAAGCGCTCGACCGTGGCGCGGCCGATGCCGCGGGCACCTCCGGTGACGATGACGGACAGATCGGCGAGGGAGCGGCTCATGGTTGCCTCCGGGTCGGGCGGTTGGTCAGGCTCGGACGAGGTCGATGGGCTGGCCGTCCTTCGGGAACGGCAGCGAGTGGTTGTCGAGCGGCGCGACGTACGACGGGTCGACGCTCCACCGGTGGGTGCGCAGCAGCCGGTGCAGGATCGCCTTCACCTCGGCGCCGGCGAAGTGGAGGCCGATGCACTTGTGCACCCCGCCACCGAACGGCGACCAGGCGTAGCGGTGGGACTTGTCCTCGCGCCGCTCGGGCCCGAACCGGTCCGGGTCGAAGCGGTCCGGCTCGGTCCACAGGTCGTCCATCAGGTGCGAGAACTGGACGCCCACGGCGACGTGGGAGCCCGCCGGCACCCGGACGCCCTGCACCACGGTGTCCTTGACCGCGCGCCGCGCGAGCATCGGGACGGGAGCGCGGAGCCGGAGGCTCTCCTTCATGACCAGGTCGAGCGAGGTCAGCTGCTCCAGCTCGGCCAGCGACGGGGCCTCCCCCAGCGCGAGCGACTCCGCGCGACAGCGCTCCTGCCACTCCGGGTGCTGGCCGAGGTGCTGGAGCATCGTCGACGTCGTGATCGTCGACGTGTCGTGCGCCGCCATCATCAGGAAGATCATGTGGTTGACGACGTCGTCGTCGGAGAAGCGCTCGCCGCCCTCGCCCTCGATGTGGCACAGCACGGAGAAGAGGTCGTCGGTGCGCTCGGCCCGCTTGGCCGGCAGGTAGTGGCGCAGGAACTCCTCGAGCACCCTGCGGCCGCGGTGCGCGCGCCCCCAGCGGGTGAACGGGACGTCGGCGCGCACCACGCCGGACGCCGCCTGGACGCAGGCGATGAACGCCTCGTTGACCCGCTGCATCTCCTCCGGCGAGGTGTCCGCCGCACCGCCCATGAAGATGTCGGCGGCGATGTCGAGGGTCAGCTGCTTCAGGGCCGGGTAGCAGCGGAAGCCGTCACCCGCCGGCCACGTGTCGAGGCCACGGGCGATGGCGGGATGCATCGCCTCGACGTACGACGCCAGGCGGTCGCGCGTGAACGCCTCCTGCATGATCCGGCGGTGCAGGTGGTGCTCCTCGCCGTCGAGCAGCATCAGCCCGCGGTGGAAGAAGGGCCCGACCAGGCGGCCCCAGGCGGGGCCGTTGGCGAAGGCCTTGTCCCCGTTGCGGAGCGCCTCCTCGCAGGCGTCCGGCCCGAGGAGCATCACGAAGGTCTGGCCGAGGAAGGGGAACGGCGAGACCGGGCCGTAGGTCTCCCACTGGTGGCGCATCAGCGCGACGGGGTCCTTCGCGTAGGCCGTCACCCGCCCGAGCAGGGGCAGGCCGTGGTCGCCACGCCGCACCGCGGGGAGGTCGCGGGTCACCTGGTCGGTGGTCATGGAGCACAGCCTCATTCAGGAAGGACGTCCTGTCAACCTTCTCTCCCGGCCGTCTCCGTGACAGGGTGGAGGGGTGGCGGTGCAGTCGGGGACCTACAAGGGCGTGAGCGCGGCGGACCGTGCGGCGGACCGCCGCCGTCGCCTGCTCGACGCGGCGCTGTCCGTGTGGGCCGACCCCGACCAACGGACGACGATGACCGCGGTGTGCCGTGCGGCCGGGCTGACCGAGCGCTACTTCTACGAGAGCTTCGGTGGGCTCGACGAGGTGCTGAGCGCCGTGGTGGAGGAGGTCGGGACCGAGATCGAGAGCACCACGCTCGCGGCGGCCGACGCCGCCGGAGCCGATCCCGCGGCCCGGATCACGGCGGCCGTCGCGGCGTTCGTCGACCTCCTGGTCGCCGACCCCCGCAAGGGCCGGGTCGCGATCATCGAGGCCGCCGCGCTGCCGGGGCTCCGGGCCCGTCGTACCCAGCTCCTGCGGCACTTCGCGCACCTCGCCGCCGAGGAGGCGCAGCACCACGCCGCCCGCCGTCACGAGGACGAGCTCGCCGGCCTGCTCTTCATCGGCGGCATGGCCGAGGTCGTCACCGCGTGGCTCGACGGGGCCCTCGACGTCGCCCCCGAGGAGGTCGTCGCGACCGCCTCCCGGGCCTACCTCGGTCTCTACCCGACCTGACGCTCAGCCGGCGAGATGGCCCCACTCGCCGGCGAGCTCGGTCCACGGCCCCACGGCCGCCACCTCCCCGTCCGCGAGTACGACGACCCGGTCGGCCTGCGCCAGCGCCGCCCGCTTGGACGTGGCGCCCACGACGGTGGTGTGGCGCTCGCGCAGGGCCGCCCACAGCTCGATCTCGGTGGCTGCGTCGAGCGCGCTCGAGACGTCGTCGGCGAGCAGGAGCTCGGCGTCGGCGGCGAGCGCCCGGGCGAGCGCCAGGCGCTGGACCTGTCCGCCGGACAGGCGCACGCCCCGGTGGCCGACGAGCGCGTCCGGACCGCCGGCCTCGGCGACGTCGGCGCCCAGGCGGGCGGCCGCGATCGGCTCCTCGAACCGGCGCTCGTGGCCGAGCTGGACGTTGTCGGCGAAGGTGCCCGACAGCACGCGCGGGACCTGCGCGACGTGGGCGACCTGGCCCGGCCGCAGGAAGGCCTCGGCGTCCTGCACCTGCTGGTCGTTCCAGCGCACGGCACCGGTGTGGTCGATCAGGCCGGCGAGCGCGGAGAGCAGGCTGGACTTGCCCGAGCCGACCTGGCCGACGAGCAGCACCAGCTCGCCGCGGGCGATGGTGAGGTCGACGCCGGCGACGCCGATCGTGCCGTCGTCGTGGACCGCGGTGAAGTCGCGCAGGTGGAGCTCGTCGAGCGGGACGCGGCCGGGCGCCGCGGGAGCAGGCGCCGCGCCGGTGACGAGGTCGATGCCGTCGGGGAGCTCGACCAGGTCGACCCCGCCGGCGAAGCGCGAGGTCGCCCGTTGCCAGGACCGCACCCCGGGCGCCTCGGTGACGACGGCGCCGGCGACCCGGCCGAACCAGTCGAACCCGTTGACGGCCGTGGCGACCAGCAGCGCGGTGGCCAGGCCCCAGACGTCCCAGAGGTAGAAGGCCCACGCGGCCACGACGCCGACCTGGACCATCACCATCGGCACGCCGTCGAGGACGGCCTGCACCCGGTGCTCGAACACCGCGGCCTCGACCCGCCCGCCGTCGACGCGGCGCAGGTGGGCGTGCACCTGCGGCGTACGGCCGGCGAGCTTGACCGTGCGCGCGGACTCGACGGCGGAGACCAGCGCGCGGCCGAAGCCCGCCCGCGCCGCCGAGGACCGCGCAGCCGAGCGGCCGGCGATCGGGCGACCGATCGAGGAGGCGAGGGCGCTCGACGTCATCACGACGAGCAGCACCGCACCGGCGAGCCAGGTGCCGCCGACGAGCATGGTGAACAGCGCGATGAGCAGGCCGTTGACGAAGTCGATCCAGCGGTCGGAGTAGCGGGCGTAGCGGTCGGCGTCCATCGACCGCGCGACCACCTCACCTGGAGGCGTGCGGGGCAGGCGGTGCCCGGCGACCTGGCCGATCAGCACCGACATCCGCACCCTCAGCATGACCTCGATCCACCAGCGCGGGTAGCGGCGGATCGCGTCGGCGAGCAGCAGCGGGCCGGTCACCAGCAGCACCGCGAGCGCGGCCGTCAGCGGCCCGACCGGCTCGCCGGCGTCGAGCCGGGCGACGATGTGGCCCCACACGAAGCCGGTGAGCGCGCCGAGCGGCGCGAAGATGCTGGCGAGCAGGAAGAGCACCACGGAGTAGAGGCCCCACCACGGCCGGACCCGCATCGCGTGCCACGTGCCCCGCGCCAGGGAGGGGCCGGTGCCGACGACGGGGCGTGCCGGCGGCTCGCCGGTACGACGGCGCCCGCCCACGTGGCCCGACGCGTCCAGCGGGTCGGTGAGGTCCTGCTCGTCGTCGGCCGCGCTCGCGACGAGGAGCCGCTGGAACGGCCCGTCGACGGCGGCCAGCTCCTCGCGCAGGCCCTGCTGGATGACGCGGCCGTGGTCGAGGACGGCGACCATCTCGGCACGCTCGATGGTGCTCAGCCGGTGGGCGACCAGGACGCCGGTGCGTCCGCTGATCAGCCGGTCGGCCGCGGCCACGACCCGGCTCTCGGTGACCGGGTCCATCCGCGCGGTGGCCTCGTCGAGCACGACGACCTGGACGTGGCGGACCAGCAGCCGGGCGAACGCCACCAGCTGCTCCTCCCCCGCGGACAGCGTCGTCCCGCCCGGGCCGAGCAGCGTGTCCAGGCCCTGGGGCAGGCCGTCGACCCACTCGGTCAACCCGAGCTCGTCAACCGCCGCCTCGATCTCCTCGCGCGGCACGGAGGCGAACAGGGCGATGTTCTCGGCCAGCGTCCCGGCGAGGATCTCCGTGCGCTGGGTGACCACGCCGACGCGGCGGCGCAGCTCGTGCAGGTCGAGCGTGGTGATGTCGGAGCCGCCGAGGAAGATCGTGCCGGCGGGCGGCTCGACGGCGCGCGAGAGCAGCGACGCGAGGGTCGACTTGCCCGAGCCGGTGCGGCCGACGAGCGCGACGGTGTGCCCCGCCTCGACGTACATCTCGACGTCCTGGAGCGCGAACGCACCCTCGGCGTAGGAGAAGTCGAGGTGGCGGATGCGCAGGTCGAGGGCTCCGGCCGGGACGTCCTCTCCCCCGACCGGCTCGGCCTCCACGGCCAGCAGCTGGCGCAGCCGCAGCACGGCGCCGAGCCCGGCCTGGATGTCGGGCAGCTGGTGGGCGAGGTTGTTGATCTGGCCGACGAAGATCGTGGTGACCAGGAAGAGGGTGACCAGCCGGTCGACCGGCAGCGAGCCGTGGCCGGCGAGCAGGACGCCCGCGAGGGCGACGGACAGCAGCAGGCCGTGCAGGACGAGGCCGACGCGCGCGGCGACGCGGCCCTCGATCCGCACCACGGCGCCGAACCGCTCGTGCACGAGGGCGGACAGCTTCGCCAGCCGCTGGACGGCGAACGCCTGGCCGAGGCTGGTGCGGAGGTCGTCGCGGCCCGCGATGCCCTCCTCGAGCGCGGCGGCATGGTCGGTCCAGGCCATCTCCTCGATGACCTTGAGCCGGGCGATCTCCACGAGCGCCGGGCGCATGACCCACACGGTCACCGCGCCGACGACCGGGAAGAGCATGAACGCCGGCCACCAGGTGAAGCCCGCGACCAGCCACATCGGCACGGCGCCGAAGCCCGTGCGCATCGCCATCCAGATCTGCTGGCGCAGCAGCGTGCCGACCTCGTGGGTGTCGTCGTCCACCCGGTCGAGGACCTCGCCGACGGCCTGCTCGGTCAGGTGCTCGAGCGGCTGGTGGAGCGCCGCGCTGAGCAGGTCACCGCGCAGGCGGCCCTCCGCGCGGTCGACGACCCCGGCCCACACGACGCGGCCGGTGGTGTCGATCGTGGCGGCGCCGACGACGCAGAGCGCGAGCCAGCCCACGAGGGCGCCCGTGGGGTGGTCGGCGACCCGGCCGGCGAGGACCGTGCCGAGCGCCGTGCCCAGTGAGCTGATCGCGACCGCGACCACCGCGAAGAGTGCGGTGCGGCCCTTGAGGCGGCGCCAGTCGACGCGGCGGGCGGGGTCGTCGGCGACGTGCTCCGGGGCCGGAGCGGGGGCCCGGGTCAACGTCGTCGTCACTGGATCGAGAATAGTTGCCGCCGCCGACAACTTCCTCCGGATTATCTGCTGGCGAAGGTCACAGGTGCTTGAGGGCCTCGCGCCGGCTCAGCGGGCTCAGCTCGTGGCCCGCCACGTAGGAGCGCACCCAGTCGGGGTGCACCCTCGCCGCCTCGCGCAGCGACCATCCGACGGCCTTGCGGACGAAGAACTCGGGGTCGGCGAGGTTCGGCTCGATGACCTCGGCGAGCAGGTCGAGGTCGACCCGGTCGCGGCGGCCGAGCTGGCTGATGATCGCCAGGCGTCGTACCCACAGGAAGTCGTCGGTCGACCAGCGGCGCACGACCGCGGCCGTCTCGACGGGGTGGGCGTCGTGGAGGTCGGCGACCCGGTGGGCGGCCTCGTCGACGTGGTCCCACCAGGCACCGGTCCGCGCGACGTGCTCGTGGAAGGGGACGAGGGAGAGGTCGCCGCGCAGCGGTCGCAGGCCGAGCAGGACGGCGGCGGCGTAGCGCTCCTCGCGGTGGGTGGCGTCGTCCCACAGCTCGCGGGCCGTGGGGACCAGCTCGTCCGGGGAGCTCACGCCGAGGTCCCGGACGAGCGCGCGGACGAGCCGGCGGACCTCGGGGACGCGGACGCCGAGGAAGGGCATCGCGGACTTCATGTACGCCTGCTGCCCGGGCGCCAGGGACGCGTCAGCCGCGGCCCGCAACGTGCTGCGGACCGCGGCTGACAGCGACATGGTCGTGCTCAGGCGGTGATCAGAACGCGGCGAGGGCCTCGTTCAGCGTGGTGCTCGGGCGCATCACGGCCGAGGTCTTCTCGGCGTCCGGGTAGTAGTAGCCACCGATGTCGGCGGGCTTGCCCTGGACGGCGATCAGCTCGGCGGCGATCGCCTCCTCGTTGGCGCGCAGCGTCTCGGCCAGCGGCTTGAACGCGGCGGCGAGGTCCGCGTCCTCGGCCTGGTTCGCCAGCTCCTCGGCCCAGTAGAGCGCGAGGTAGAAGTGCGAGCCGCGGTTGTCGGTCGTGCCGAGCCTGCGGCCGGGCGAGCGGTCCTCGTTGAGGAAGGTGCCGGTGGCCCGGTCGAGCGCGTCGGCGAGCACCTGCGCCGCGGGGGCACCGGCCTGCTCGGCGTACTTCTCCAGCGACGGGACGAGCGCGAAGAACTCACCCAGGCTGTCCCAGCGCAGGTAGTTCTCCTCGACCAGCTGCTGCACGTGCTTCGGCGCGGAGCCGCCCGCGCCGGTCTCGAAGAGGCCGCCGCCGGCGATCAGCGGGACGACGGAGAGCATCTTCGCCGACGTGCCGAGCTCGAGGATCGGGAACAGGTCGGTGTTGTAGTCGCGCAGCACGTTGCCGGTCACCGAGATGGTGTCCTCGCCCTTGCGCATCCGCTCGAGGGAGTACGACGTCGCCAGGGTCGGCGCCAGGATCTCGATGGTGAGCCCGTCGGTGTCGTGCTCGGGCAGGTAGGCGTTGACCTTCTTGATCAGCTCGGCGTCGTGCGCGCGCGACTCGTTGAGCCAGAAGATCGCCGGCGTCTGGGACGCGCGGGCACGGGTCACGGCGAGCTTCACCCAGTCCTGGACGGGGATGTCCTTGGTCTGGCAGGCGCGCCAGATGTCGCCGGCCTCGACGTCGTGCTCGATCAGCACGTCGCCGTTGGAGGCGAGGACCCGGACGGTGCCGGCCTCGGCGATCTCGAAGGTCTTGTCGTGCGAGCCGTACTCCTCGGCCGCCTGCGCCATCAGGCCCACGTTGGGGACGGTGCCGATGGTGGCCGGGTCGAGCGGGCCGTTCTTCTTCACGTCGTCGATGACGGCCTGGTAGACGCCGGCGTACGACGAGTCCGGGATCACCGCGAGGGTGTCGTCCTCACCGCCGTCGACGCCCCAGAGGCGGCCGCCGTTGCGGACCAGGGCGGGCATCGACGCGTCGACGATGACGTCGGACGGGACGTGCAGGTTGGTGATGCCCTTGTCGGAGTTGACGTAGGACAGGCGCGGGCCGGCGGCGAGGGCGGCGTCGAACGCGGCCTTGATCTCCGCGCCGTTCTCGAGCTTGTCGAGGCCGGCGAGGATGGCACCGAGGCCGTCGTTGGCCGAGAGGCCCGCGGCGGCCAGCTGGTCGCCGTACTGGGCGAAGACGTCGGAGAAGTAGGCCTTCACGACGTGGCCGAAGATGATCGGGTCGGAGACCTTCATCATCGTCGCCTTGAGGTGGACCGAGAAGAGGACGTCCTGGGCCTTGGCCTCGGCGAGCGCGTTCTTCAGGAACGCCTGCAGGTGGGCGGCCGACATCTTGGTGCCGTCGACGATCTCGCCGGCAAGGACCTTCAGGCCCTCCTTGAGGACGACGGTCTCGCCGGCCTCGGTCTCGAGGACGATCGACAGCACGTCGTCCTGCGCCAGGGTCACGGACTTCTCGTTGCTGGCGAAGTCGTTGGCGCCCATCGTGGCGACATTGGTCTTCGAGCCGTCGGCGAAGGGCTTGTTGGTGTGCGGGTGCGTCTTGGCGTAGTTCTTCACCGACGCGGGCGCACGGCGGTCGGAGTTGCCCTCGCGCAGGACCGGGTTGACCGCGGAGCCCTTGACCTTGTCGTACTTGGCCCGGATCTCCTTCTCCTCGTCGGTGGCGGGCGCCTCGGGGTAGTCCGGGACGGCGAAGCCCTGCTCCTGCAGCTCCTTGATCGCGGCCTTGAGCTGCGGGATGGAGGCGGAGATGTTGGGGAGCTTGATGATGTTGGCGTCCGGCGTCTTGGCCAACTCGCCGAGCTCGGTCAGCGCGTCGTCGGCGAGGCCGAACTGCGCGAGGATGCGCGCGGCGACGGAGATGTCACGCGTCTCGAAGGCGACGCCGGCCTTGGCGGCGAAGGCCTCGACGATCGGCAGGAAGGAGTACGTCGCGAGCAGCGGCGCCTCGTCGGTGTGGGTGTAGATGATGCTCGACATGTCCGGGCGTCACTCCTGAGCCGTGGTTGGGATTCTTGACGTCAAGATACCTGATGACGGGGCGCAGGTCCCCCTCGGTGGCCACCCTAGTGACTAGGGTTGCCGATGTAACCCGGCTGGTTTTCGGGAGCCGGACCGAGGAGAGGTAGACCCCCATGACGCAAGAAGCGATGGCCGACCAGTCGGCCGACACCCCACCCACCATCGTCCAGAAGCTGCTCGCCGAGTTCCTCGGCACGTTCGTGCTGGTCTTCATCGGCTGCGGCGCCGCCGTCATCAGCGGCGTCGACCTGGTCGCGACCGGCTTCTCCTTCGGCATCGCGATCGTGATCATGGCCTACTCGTTCGGCCGGATCTCGGGCGGCCACTTCAACCCCGCCGTCTCGGTCGGCGCAGCGCTCGCCGGGCGGATCTCGTGGAAGGACGTGGGCCTCTACTCCGCCGCCCAGACCGTCGGCGCGCTCGTCGGCGGCTTCGTCCTGGCGATCACGCTGCTCGCCTCCGACGCCGGCTGGGAGTTCGGCGACCCGCTGGCCAGCAACGGCTACGGCGACTTCGGCAATGCCGACCTGTTCGGCGCGCTGATCATCGAGATCGTGCTGACCTTCATCTTCCTGCTCGTGATCCTCTCGGTGACCGATGACCGCAACCGCGCGATCGCGGCGCAGGCACCGCTGGCCATCGGCCTCGCCCTCGCGGCGATCCACTTCGTCGGCATCGGCGCCACCGGCACGTCCGTCAACCCGGCGCGCTCCATCGGCGTCGCGTTCTACTCGGGCGGTGACGCCATCGCCGACCTCTGGCTGTTCATCGTCGCCCCGCTCATCGGCGCGGCGATCGCCGGCGTGATCTACCCGCTGACCTTCGGCCGCGACAAGGACCCCGTCCCCGGCTCCGGCCTCAACTTCGGCAGCGGCGGGTCGTCCGACCCGGGCTTCACGCAGCAGTGGAACCAGGGCTACGGCCAGCAGGTCTTCGGCCAGCAGCAGCCGGACCAGCCGATCATCCAGGACGGCTGGCAGTGGGACCCGGCCAGCCAGCAGTGGGTGCCCGCCCAGCAGCCCGGCGGGGCTCCGGCTCCGGCACCCGCGCCCGACCAGGGCCAGCAGGGTGGCTGGGCGCCGCCCGCAGGCGACCAGACCCAGGTCCGCCCGCCGCAGTGACCTGATCCAGACCCCTCAGGAGCGGGGCCCATTCTTCGGAGTGGGCCCCGCTTCGCTCTTCGCGGTCGGCTGAGCCCGGGTGCCGACAGGTGGGCCGCCAGACAGCCTCAGCCGTCCACGGAAGCCAACCGCGTGCGCGGCAGCGCGGCGGAGCGGAGCGACGACGCGCTCGCGCCATCGAACACAGTGAGCCCCGCTTCGCCTGTGCGGACGAGGCCGATGCCGCGGGCGTAGACGTCGCGGCGGGTGAACCCGCTGTCGACCACCTCCAGGGTGACCGTGTCGTCGTACTCCCCCAGCGGTACGTCGACCGCGTCGCCGACCGCGACGACGGACGCGACCTCGTCCTCCCCACCGGCCCGGCCGCTCACGAAGCCGTCGCCCCGGCGCGGCTCGGCCGGCATGGCCAGCCCGGCCTCGGCGCCGTCCACGCCGGCCTCCCACGCGCCGGTGTCGGCCTCGCGGCCGAACCACCACACGTTGCCCTCGGTGTCCTGCGCGTAGTGGTCGCGGACCACGGCGCCGTCGGACGAGGTCCGCACCAGGACCGTCGTCGGCACGCCGGCGATCTCGCCGCCGGGCTCCACCTCGAGCACCAGCTCCTCGGTCGTGGCCCGCGCGACGTCGTACTCCCAGCGGGCGCCGGGCAGGAGCGGGAACCACGGGTTGTCGATCGCGTCGACGAAGTCGGAGGGGCGCGGGTCGGGCGTCGGGACGACGAGTCCGTCGACCCCCGTCGGGGCGCTCGGCGCCGAGGCGGAGCCGCACCCGCTGAGGGCCGCGAGCGCCATGAGCGCGGCGGCAGCGAGCCGAATCTTCGACCTGGCCGGGGTCCGCATGCGGGCCATCGTCTCGCACCCGTGCCCGGGTGCCCGCGGCGGGCCGGGCGCTGCTAGCGTCGCCAGAGTCCACCGCGTTCTTCTCCATAGGAGTGTCCCTGTGAGCACCACCCCGCTCAAGGTGGCCGTGACCGGCGCAGCCGGCCAGATCGGCTACAGCCTGCTCTTCCGCATCGCCAGCGGCGCCATCGCCGGCGACCGGCCCGTCGAGCTCCGCCTGCTCGAGATCGAGCCCGCGCTCAAGGCCCTCGAGGGCGTCGTCATGGAGCTCGACGACTGCGCGTTCCCGAACCTCGCCGGCGTCGAGATCGGCTCGGCCCCGGAGAAGATCTTCGACGGCGTCAACCTCGCGCTGCTCGTCGGCGCCCGCCCGCGCGGCCCGGGCATGGAGCGCGGCGACCTGCTCTCCGCCAACGGTGCGATCTTCACCGCCCAGGGCAAGGCGCTCAACGCCGTCGCCGCCGACGACGTCCGCATCGGCGTCACCGGCAACCCGGCCAACACCAACGCGCTGATCGCCGCGAGCAACGCCCCCGACATCCCCAAGGAGCGCTTCTCGGCGCTCACCCGCCTCGACCACAACCGGGCGATCTCGCAGCTGGCCGCCAAGACCGGCTCGGCCGTCACCGACATCAAGAAGATCACGATCTGGGGCAACCACTCGGCCACCCAGTACCCCGACATCTTCCACGCCGAGATCGCCGGCAGGAACGCCGCCGAGGTCGTGAACGACCAGGCCTGGATCGCCGACACCTTCATCCCGACCGTCGCCAAGCGCGGCGCCGCGATCATCGACGCCCGGGGCGCCTCGTCGGCCGCCTCGGCCGCGTCCGCGACCTGCGACGCCGCCCGCGACTGGCTGAACGGCACCCCCGCGGGCGACTGGGTCTCCATGGCGGTCGTCTCCGACGGCTCCTACGGCGTGCCCGAGGGCCTCGTGTCGTCCTTCCCGGTCACCACCTCCGGCGGCAACTGGGAGATCGTCCAGGGCCTCGAGATCGACGACTTCTCGCGCGGCAAGATCGACGCGTCCGTCGCCGAGCTGGCCGACGAGAAGGCCGCGGTCACCGAGCTCGGCCTGATCTGAGCCACCCGCACCAACGACGAAGCCCCGGCCGCGTTGCGGCCGGGGCTTCGTCGTGTCTGCAAGGTCAGACGGGCTGGTCCGGGATGCTCGCGGCGAGCACGAAGAGGGTGACCGCGATGACCACCAGGATGGCCACGTCGAGCGCCCGGTGGCGTACGGCGAGCATGCCGGCGTCGCGGTCGCGGAGCACCAGCCGCAGCACCGCCGCGAAGGCCAGCGCGCCGGCGATCATCCGGACGCCGGTGCGCCAGTCCGAGGCGGCCGCGACGACGACGCCGCCGATCGTCAGCAGCAGCACGACGATGTAGAAGCCCCCGCCGATGGTCGACGGGTACCGGCGTGGCCCCTCTTCCTCGGCGACCTGCGGCTCCTCGTTCAGCGCACTGCCCTTCCCGTTCAGGCCCGGGCCTGCTTCTCGGCCATGGAGACGACGTTGGCGAGCAGCATGGCGCGGGTCATCGGCCCGACGCCACCCGGGTTGGGCGAGACCCACCCAGCGGTCTCCCACACGTCGGCGGCCACGTCGCCGGCGATCTTGCCGTCGACCCGGCTCACGCCCACGTCGAGGACCGCCGCCCCCGGCTTCACCATGTCGCCGGTGATGATGTCCGGGACGCCGGCCGCCGCGACGACGATGTCGGCCTTCCGCACGTGCGCGGCGAGGTCGACAGTGCCGGTGTGGCACAGCGTGACGGTGGCGTTCTCGCTGCGGCGGGTCAGCAGCAGGCCGAGCGGACGGCCCACCGTGATGCCGCGACCGACCACGACCACCTCGGCGCCCGCGATCGGGACGTCGTGGCGGCGCAGCAGCTCGACGATGCCGTACGGCGTGCACGGCAGCGGCGCCTCGTTGCCGAGGACCAGCCAGCCCAGGTTGGTGGGGTGCAGGCCGTCGGCGTCCTTCGCCGGGTCGATCAGGCCCAGGACGCGGTTCTCGTCGCGGCCGCGCGGCAGCGGCAGCTGGACGATGTAGCCGGTGCAGGCGGGATCGGCGTTGAGGCCGGCGACGGCCTCCTCGATCTCCTCCTGCGTGGCGACCTCGGGCAGGTCGACCCGGATCGAGGCGATGCCCACCTCGGCACAGTCCTTGTGCTTGCCGTTGACGTACCACCGCGAGCCGGGGTCGTCGCCGACCAGCACGGTGCCCAGGCCGGGGGTGATCCCCTGCTCGCGCAGCTTGTCGATGCGGACCCGGAGCTCGTCCTTGATGGCCGCCGCAGTGGCGTTGCCGTCGAGCTTCTGTGCAGTCACGTGATCCATCCTGTCAGTGGAAGAAGTGGCGCGTGTTGGTGAAGTACATCGTCACGCCGTCCGCCTTGCACGCTGCGATGGTCTCCTCGTCGCGGACCGAGCCGCCCGGCTGGACGATCGCCTTCACGCCGGCGTCGATCAGGATCTGCGGGCCGTCGGCGAACGGGAAGAACGCGTCGGACGCCGCGACCGAGCCGCGGGCCCGCTCCTGCCCCTCGAGGAGGGTGTTGGCCCGCTCGACGGCGAGCTTGCAGGAGTCGACCCGGTTGACCTGGCCCATGCCGATGCCGACGGCGCCGCCGTCCTTGGCCAGCAGGATGGCGTTCGACTTGGCCGCACGCACCGCGTGCCACGCGAAGGCGAGGTCGGCGAGGGTCTGCTCGTCGGCGGCCTCGCCGGTCGCCAGCGTCCAGCTCGCCGGGTCGTCGCCCTCGGCCTGGAAGCGGTCGACGTGCTGCATCAGCAGGCCGCCGCTGATCGGGCGGGTCTCGACGCCGCCGGCCGCCAGCGGCTCCGCGACGAGGATCCGGATGTTCTTCTTGCCCTGGAGCACCTCGACCGCGCCCTCGTCGTACCCGGGGGCGACGATGACCTCGGTGAAGATCTCCGCGACCTGCTCGGCCATCTGCTTCGAGACCGGGACGTTGGTGGCGATGACGCCACCGAACGCGGAGACCGGGTCGCACTCGTGGGCCCGGCGGTGGGCCTCGGCCACGTCGGCGCCCACGGCGATGCCGCACGGGTTGGCGTGCTTGATGATCGCCACCGTCGGCTGGTCGCCGTGGTCGTACGCCGCCCGGCGGGCCGCGTCGGTGTCGACGTAGTTGTTGTAGGACATCTCCTTGCCGTGCAGCTGCTCGGCGGCCGCGAGACCGCCCGAGCCGTAGCCGGAGCGGTAGAGCGCGGCGGGCTGGTGCGGGTTCTCGCCGTAGCGGAGCACCGCCGACTTGTCCCAGGTCGCGCCGACCCACGCGGGGAAGCCGGTGCCCTCGGAGGAGTCGGTGAGGACGTTGCCCATCCAGGAGGCGACCTGGACGTCGTAGGTCGCGGTGTGGACGAACGCCTTGGCCGCGAGGGCCTTGCGCTCGTCGTACGTGAAGCCCTCACCCTGGGCGGCCTCGAGGGCCTTGGCGTAGTCGGCGCCGTCGGTGACGATCGCGACGGAGGGGTGGTTCTTGGCGGCGGCGCGGACCATCGAGGGACCACCGATGTCGATCTTCTCGATGCAGTCGTCGACGCCCGCGCCGGAGGCCACGGTCGCGGCGAACGGGTAGAGGTTGACCACGACCAGGTCGAAGGGCGCCACGTCGAGCTGCTCGAGCTGGGCGACGTGGTCGGGCAGTCGGCGATCGGCGAGGATGCCGGCGTGGACGCGCGGGTGCAGCGTCTTCACCCGGCCGTCGAGGCACTCGGGGAAGCCGGTGAGGTCCTCGACCTTCGTGACCGGCAGGCCGAGCGACTCGATGAGGGCGGCCGAGCCTCCGGTCGACACGAGCTCGACGCCGGCGGCGGCGAGGCCCTTGACCAGGTCGTCGAGGCCGGTCTTGTCGAAGACGGAAACCAGGGCTCGCTTGATGGCGATCCGGTCGGGCGTGGCGGACATCGAGGGGCTCCTCATCGGTCGGTGGTCTCGATGAGGGCACCCAGGCGATCGATGCCGACTCGTCACTCCCTGGTGGTGGCCCACCTGCGCCAGTCGTGTGACGCAGATTCTACGGCGGCTCAGCCTCCGAGGCGAACCCGCCGGCCGTCGACCGTGAAGCCCTCCCGGGCCATCCGCCCGACCGACTCGACCAGCATCGCCCGCTCCGCGACCTTGATCCGCTCGTGCAGGGTCTCGACCGTGTCGTCGTCCTCCACCGGGACCGCGCTCTGGGCGACGATCGCGCCCGTGTCGACCCCGGCGTCGACCACGAACAGCGTCGCGCCGGTGACCTTGACGCCGTACTCGAGGGCGTCCCGGGGCCCGTGCATGCCCGGGAACGACGGCGAGAGCGCCGGGTGGGTGTTGACCGTCATGCCCCCGAAGCGGGCCAGGAACTTCTCCCCCACCAGCTTCATGAACCCCGCGAGCACGACCAGGTCGGGCTCGAAGGCGGCGACCTTGTCGGTCAGCGCGCGGTCCCAGTACGGGCGGCTGGTGTGGTCGGAGAGCCGGGCGACGAAGGTGGGGACGCCGGCCCGCTCGGCCCTGGCGAGGCCCTCGATGCCGTCGCGGTCGGCGCCGACGGCGACCACCCGGGCGCCGTAGGCGGGATCCGCACTGGCGTCCAGGATGGCCTGGAGGTTGGTGCCCGATCCGGACACGAGGACGACGATGCGGGCGGTCACGGCCCGGAGTCTAGGCCGTGGCGGGCCCGCTCAGCGGCGCGGGAGCCGGTCCCGGACGGCGCTCAGGCGGGTGCGGACCCAGCCGTCACCGTCGCGCTGCCACCAGCAGACCAGCAGGGCCCCGACCACGCCGCCGATCCCGAACGACGTGATCGCGTGGAGGAGCACCTCGAACGTGTACGGACCCACGTGGGCCATCCGGCCGGGGCCCACGGCGCCACCCGCGAGCACGGTGAGCGCGGCCAGGCCGACGCCGGCGAGGATGCCTCCCGCGCAGCCGCGCAGGGCCGCCTGGTCCCAGCCGAGGACCGGCCGGTCGCGCTGGACCCGCCCGGCGACGTACGCCGCCAGCAGGACGGGCGTCACCATCAGCCACTCGGTCCACCACGGCTGGACGCCTTGGTCGGGCAGCGCTGCCAGCAGGGGGAACATCGGGAGCGGGCCGAGCACGACCACGCTCGTGGAGACGGTGGTGCCGGTGCCGACGGTGAAGCCGGGACCGAGCAGGTAGGAGCTCGAGAACAGCACCGCGTTGGGCAGCACCCCGAGCGTGATCAGCAGCATCAGGGTCACCGCGCCCGCGTCGGCGTGCAGCTGGGACACGACGTTGGCGGCGGTGGAGAAGTCGAGCACGAACGCGACGGCGAGCGCCACCAGGCTGATCGCGAACCAGAGCCCGAGGATCCGGCGCGCCACGAGCGCGGCGTCGCGCACGGCCGGCGGGACGACCGGCAGCCAGATCGCGGCGCGACCCGAGCCGAAGGCGATCGCGGCGCCACCGACGCCGCCGCCGATGAGGAGCGACCACAGGACCACGGGAGCCGGGGCCGGGGAGGACGCCGGGGTCGCGGCGACCGCGCAGGCGATGACGCCGACGACGGCGTAGCCGACCGCGAACAGGGCCGCGGCGAGCGGGACGGTCCAGTCGCGGGCCCCGTCGGAGATCCGGTCGGCGTCGGGCCCGTGCCCGGAGATCGACTCGCCGACGCGGTGGCCGACCCGCCAGGTGGCCCACGCACAGGCCAGGGTGAGGCCGAGCGGGATCGCGGTGATCCGGATGCCCTCCACGGCGACCGTCGAGCCGTGCGCGACCAGCCAGCCGTGCGCCCCGACACGCAGGGCGCCGCTCGGGCTGCCGTCGGCGCCCGCGTCGGTCAGGAACCAGCCGACCACCGCCAGCGCCATGCACACGAGCAGCGGGCCGCCGGCCGCGATCGCGCCGCCGAGGGTCGCGGCCGGCACCAGCGGCCGGCTCGTCGCCAGCTCGTGGCGCAGCTCGGCGTCGCTGCGGGCCGTGCCCTTGGCACGTCCGGCGGTACGGCGCAGCGGCGGATCCTGGAGCGACGTCATGGTCCCTCCATCTTCACGCCGTCGCCCGGCAGGGCCGGGCCGCCACGCCGACGGTGCCGGGGTTGAGGGCTGAGAATCCGCTGAGGTGACGGGAGAAACGGCCGGTCTGGTTGGGGTCCGGTCGCCCGGACGTCGTACGGTGGTCCGGCCATGACCGAGCCGCGCGACCGCACGTCCACCCCGGAGCACGGGTACGTCAGCCACGCGGACCTCACCACGGGCTTCGACGCGTTCTACAAGGACGCCCGCGACCGGCTGCTGCTGCAGACGTTCGCGCTCACCGGCGACCTCGCCGTCGCGCGCAGCGCCGTCCGGGAGGCCTTCGTCGTCGCCTGGCACCACTGGCGCAAGACCTCGCGCCTCGACGACCCCGAGATGTCGGTGCGGCCGAACGCCTGGCGCAAGGCGCTGCGCCGCAGCAGCCACCGTCCGTGGCACCGCAAGAAGGACCTCGAGCCCGAGGTGCGCGCGGTGCTCGACGGCCTGGCCACGCTCACCCTCCCGCAGCGCAAGGCGCTGCTGCTGACCCAGCTCGCCGCGGTCTCGATGGAGGAGATGGCGCAGGAGGTCGGCCTGCCGCTCGAGGCCGCCGAGCGCGAGCTCCAGCTCGGCGCCGCCCAGCTCGCGATGCAGCTGGAGATCCCCACGTCGGCGATCCCGCTCTCGCTCAGCTCGCTCTCCACCGTCACCCGCACCGTCACCTGGCCGCGCGTGACCATCATCCGGCGGGCCGGTAGCGCCCGTCGGCGCGCCCACACCGTCGTCGGCGCCACCGCCGCCGTGGTCGCGCTCGTCGCCGGCGGCGCCGTCGCCACCGACGCGACCGGCGCCCGCCCCTCGCTCGACCGGGCTCCCCTGCCGTCCTCCTCCGCCCCGCCGACCGCCGGTGGCCCGGCCGTCAACACGCTGCCCGACACCGCCCTGCTGCCCCTCATCGGCGTGCAGGAGGTCCTCGGTGGCAAGGGTTGGCGCGAGGGTGCGACGTCGGACAACTCGACGGGCAACGGCCGGGTGCTGCCCTGCCAGCCGGAGCGGTACGCCGACCCGCGCGGCACCGCCGCCTGGGTCCGCACGTTCCGGACGACCAGCACGAAGCCGCCACGGACGATGGTCCAGTTCGCCGAGGCCTCGATGTCGGAGAAGCACGCCGTGCGCACCTACCGTCGCGCGCTGAGCTGGTTCACCGGCTGCCCGACGCCCGACGACGACGCGTCGGCCGTGCCTCGGATCCAGCTCGTCAGCACCGCCGACCTGCCCGGCGTCGGCGACCAGGCCTCGCTCATGGTGCTGCGCTCGCGCGCCGACCGGGTCGTGTACGTCGTCGGGCTGGCCCGCAGCGGCCAGTTCACCACGACGACGTCGTTGGCCAGCCGGATCCCCGCCGGCAAGGCCGACCGCAAGAACGTGGCCCGCCTGCTCGCCAGCGCGGTCGACCGGCTCTGCCCGCTCGCCGACGGTGGCGCGTGCGCGGACCCGAAGGTGAAGGTGGCCGACCGGGCGTCGTACCCGGTGGGCAAGGTGCCGTGGATGCTGTCCGAGGTCGACCTGCCGCCCCTCAACGCCGACCAGGGCCCGTGGGTGGGCACTCCCCCGGCGGCGCTCGCCGAGGACCGGATCGACTCGGGCGCGATCGGCTGCGACACGGTGCACCTGTTCGGCTCGTTCCGCGACCAGAAGCTGCAGGGCAACCGGTTCCGCACGTTCGTGCTGAGCGCGGCCGACCTGCCGCCCGAGGTCGGCCTCACCCAGACCGTCGGCGCGCTCCCGGCCAACGCCGCCCGCGCCTTCGTCGACCGCTTCCGCGAGCAGATGCGGGCCTGCCCGCAGTCCGACGCGACGGCGGGCACCGAGGTCGACGAGCTGGCCTCCAGCGGCACGTCCGCCAGCGCGCTCTCGGCCTGGCACCTCAGCACCGCCCTGCCCGGCGACCGCACCGTCGAGTACGACGTGGCCGTGGTCCGCCGCGGCACCTCGATCGCGGTCCTCGCCTACGTCGCCGCGCCCAAGGCCCGCATCGCCGACGACGACTTCGTGGCCCTCGCCTACCGCGCCCTCGACCGGTTGCGCTCGATGGCGGCGTACGGCGGGTAGAGAATTCCTCCGACGGGGTGCAACCGCATCCCCTGGCCGGGCGTATGCCTCCTGAAAGCCCCCGACGAGGGGCTCGAGGACGGTCCGAGAGGAGGTCGGCGTGGAAGCCAGTGAGTTCGACGAGTTCTACACCGCGTCGTTCCGCAGGGTGACCGGGCAGGTCTACGCGATGATCGGTGACTTCGAGGAGGCCACCGAGTGCACGCAGGAGGCGTTCGCCCGCGCCTGGGCGCACCGTCGCAAGCTGGACCGCGCCGAGTACCCGGAGGCGTGGGTGCGCACGACCGCCTACCGCCTCGCCGTGAGCCGCTGGCGCCGCCGCAAGCGCGGTGAGCGCTCCCCCGACCGGGCCCTGCAGGGCGCCGGCTCGGTGGCGGCGGTCGACGAGTCGCACGTGGCGCTCGTGGCGGCGTTGAAGAAGCTCCCCGAGGCCCAGCGCCAGGCGCTGGTCCTCCACCACATCGCCGACCTCCCCGTGCAGCAGGTGGCTGCCGAGGTCGGCGTACCCGAAGGAACCATCAAGGCGCGGCTGAGCCGCGGCCGTGCGGCTCTCGCCGAGCTGCTGGCCGACGAGTCCGGCCTGGCGGGAGGAGGGGTCACCCATGCCTGAGCAGCACGACCCGATCGATGAGCTGGCCCGTTTCGGGGCAGGGTTCGGCTCCGCGACACCTGGAGGCGACATGCCCCTGTCCGCAGCCGACGTACGACGCCGCGGCGACCAGATCCGCCGTCGGCGCACCGCCCTCGTGGCCGGTGGCGCGGCGCTCGCCGTGGCGGCCGTCGCCGTGCCGGTCTTCGCGGTGATCGGCAACGGCGACCCGCGCGGCGACAAGCCGAATGTCACCGACAAGACGCACCCGGCGCTGGCCGAGGCCAACCTGCTCCGCGACGCCGACACCGAGTACGACCGCGAGGGCTACAGCCTGTTCACGACCACGGAGACCTTCGAGGGCGACGGCCAGGCGGTCTACCTGCCGTGCCAGCGGGAGGCGACCAGCGCCCTCGGCGCGAGCGACAGCCTCACCCGCGTCTTCAACCTGGCTCCCGACCCGGAGAAGATGTCGCCCGGCGACACCTTCGACGACCAGACGGACGACGACATGGTCGAGCTGGTCGCCCAGTTCGACTCACCCGACGCGGCGCGGACGGCCTACGACCGCTTCGCCGAGTGGATCGTCGACTGCGAGATCCCCGGCGCGGACACGGTCAGGGTCGGGGCCCAGGGCCGGTCGGTCGACGTCGCCGACGGCGACGCGGTCGTCTACGACATCAACTGGGGGCCGGTGCCGCAGGAGCTCGACCCGACCGGCGACTTCGCCTACATCGGGGAGATCGGGCTCGTCGTGCAGGACGACCGGATCGCGGTGCTCAAGGTGACCGGCATCGGCCAGGACTACAACTGGCTGCCGGAGGACGGCGGCAGCCCGCTGGAGCGGATGCTCCCGAAGGCCGCCGAGCGGCTGGCGCTGGACGGCGCGCCGAACCAGCCGACCGAGACGACGGAGCCGACGGACACCGTGACGGCCGACGACGGCCGGACGACCGGGACCGGCGAGCCCGACCCGGGTCCCGGTGGTCCCGACGCCATCCCTGACGACTTCCCGATCTTCGCCGGCTGGCCGGAGGAGGCCGGGGACGGCGAGGGTCGGATCGGCCCGGAGCGCCCCGGCGAGCCGCTCGCCTCGGAGGCCTGCGGCGAGAAGGCCGCCGACCCCGAGTTCGTCGACCGCCTGCGCGCCGAATACCACAACGCGGAGGACTACCGCAGCCGCGTGGTGACCACCTACGCCAACGCCGACGAGGCAGTCGCCGCCGTCGCGGCGATCCGGCAGGTGTACGCCGACTGCCCCACCGGCGAGGTCCGCGACGACGGCTACACGCCGCACTGGGCCGTGGTCGACACCCAGATCGGCGGCGACTCCTTCGCCGTCCTCGGGTGGGACACCCTCGGCGACCAGCCCACGCCGTACGGCGACACGCTGCTCGTCGTCCGGCTCGGCAGCTCCGTGCTCGTGGTCGCCCACGGCGGAGAGTCGGGTGCACCGAGCGGCGGGGACGACCAGCGGGCCGTCGACCAGATCGTCCAGGAGTCGGCGCCGGTCGTCGACGCGATGTGCACCTGGACGGCCGCCGGCTGCTGACCGGGCCGTCCTGGCCACGACGGGCCGCCACCGAGCAACGGTGGCGGCCCGTCCGCGTTCCCGCTCAAGAAAGTCCGCGCAGCGTTGCAACCGACCGCCCGGTTGCAGCGTCTCCACTTCCGAATCAACGAACCGATCACCTGAAGGAGACCGCCATGCAGCAGCACCGGCTCACCCTCGCCGTGGCCGCCGTCGCGGCCGCCACCCTGCTCGGCGCCTGTGGCACCGACCCCTCGACCGACCGCTCCGCCGACGACGGCGCGGGCACCACCCCGACCGGGACGTCGTCGACCACGCCGGCCACGAGCCTGACCACCGCCAACCTGCTGACCGACGACGACACGGTCTACAGCGACGGCGCCGACTGGTTCCGCACCGACGCCGCCGAGGGCGACGGCCAGTCCGTCTTCAACCCGTGCGCCCGGGAGAGTCTGCAGGGCACCGGCGCCACCAGCGTCGTGCGGGCCGACTTCGAGCTGCGCAACAGCGCGGCCGACGCCCCCGACACGGCCGGCGACCACCTGATCCAGGTCGTCGGCGAGTACGACGACGAGGCGGCCGCCACGAAGGCATGGAGCACGGTCAACGGCTGGCTCGAGGAGTGCAGCACGCTGCCCGACGACCTGCCCGACTACCGCGCGCTCCAGACCCGCAAGGTCGACGTCGACGGCGCCGACGCGGTGATCACGGACTCGCACTTCGGACCGGTCCCGAAGGAGGCCGACCCGACCGGCGACGCCGCCTACATCATGGAGACCGGCGTCCTGCGCCAGGGCAACCGCGTCGTCGTACTGACCTCGGTGATCATCGGCCAGGACTACGACTTCCTCGACGAGGACGGCGGTACGCCGGTCAACCGGATGCTCCCGAAGGCGGCCGCCCGGCTGTGACCCGGCCCTGGCCCCGGGGACGACGAAGGCCCGCCACCTGTGGGGGTGGCGGGCCTTCGTGCGACCGGTGGTCGAGGAGGTCGCGCAGCGACCGTCTCGAGACCCGTCAGAGCGACTGCAGGATCTCCCGCGCGAGCGCCGCGGTCGCGGACGGCGTCTTGCCGACCTTGACGCCGACGGCCTCGAGGGCCTCCTGCTTGGCGGCCGCGGTGCCGGCGGAGCCCGAGACGATGGCGCCGGCGTGGCCCATCGTCTTGCCCTCCGGGGCGGTGAAGCCCGCGACGTAGCCGACGACCGGCTTGGTGATGTTCTCCTTGATGTACGCCGCGGCACGCTCCTCGGCGTCGCCACCGATCTCACCGATCATCACGATGAGCTTGGTCTCCGGGTCGTCCTCGAAGGCCTGGAGGGCGTCGATGTGCGTGGTGCCGACGATCGGGTCGCCGCCGATGCCGATGGCGGTCGAGAAGCCGAAGTCACGCAGCTCGTACATCATCTGGTAGGTCAGCGTGCCCGACTTCGAGACGAGACCGACCGGGCCCTTGCCGGCGATGGTGTGCGGCGTGATGCCGGCGAGCGACTCGCCCGGCGTGATGATGCCGGGGCAGTTCGGGCCGATCATCCGGGTGGACTTGCCCTGCAGGTAGGACCACACCTCGGCGGTGTCCTGGACCGGCACGCCCTCGGTGATCACGACGATCAGCGGCATCTCGGCGTCGATCGCCTCGATCGCGGCGTCCTTCGTGAAGGCCGGCGGGACGAAGAGGACCGACACGTTGGCGCCGGTCTCCTTCATGGCCTCGGCGACCGTGCCGAAGACGGGGAGCTCGACGTCGTTGCCGTCGTGGTCCTTGTGGGTCACGGTGGTGCCGGCCTTGCGGGAGTTCACACCGCCGACGATCGTGGCGCCCGAGTCGAGCATGAGGGCGGTGTGCTTGGCACCCATGCCGCCCGTGATGCCCTGGACGATGATCTTGCTGTCCTTGTTGAGGTAGATGCTCATCTTCTCTGCTCTCTATCTCAGGCGTTCGCCAGCTCGGCGGCCTTGTCGGCCGCGCCGTCCATGGTGTCGACCTGGGTGACGAGCGGGTGGTTCAGCTCGTTCAGGATCGCGCGACCGGCCTCGACGGCGTTGCCGTCCAGGCGCACGACGAGCGGCTTGGTGGCCTTGTCACCGAGGAGCTCGAGGGCGCCCTTGATGCCGTTGGCGACCTCGTCGCACGCGGTGATGCCACCGAAGACGTTCACGAAGACCGACTTGACCTGCTCGTCGTTGAGGATGACGTCGAGGCCGTTGGCCATCACCTGGGCGTTGGCGCCACCGCCGATGTCCAGGAAGTTGGCCGGCTTCACGCCGCCGTGGTTCTCGCCGGCGTACGCGACGACGTCGAGGGTGCTCATGACCAGGCCCGCGCCGTTGCCGATGATGCCGACCTGGCCGTCGAGCTTGACGTAGTTGAGGCCGAGGTCCTTGGCCTTCGCCTCGAGCGGGTCGGCCTCCTCGCGGATCTCGAACTGCTCGTGGTCGGGGTGCCGGACCTCGGAGGCGTTGTCGTCGAGCGACACCTTGCCGTCGAGGGCCTCGAGCTTGTCGCCGGCGAGCCGCGCGAGCGGGTTCACCTCGACGAGGGTGGCGTCCTCCTCGACGAAGACCTTGTAGAGGTCCTCGATCATCTTCACGGCCTGCTCGAACACCGGCTCCGGGAAGCCCGCCTCGGTCGCGATCTCGCGCGCCTTGGCCGCGTCGACGCCCTTGCCCGGGTCGATCGCGATCTGCTTGACGGCGTCGGGGTTGGTCTTCGCGACCTCCTCGATCTCGACACCACCCTCGACGGACGCGATGCAGAGGTACTGGCGGTTCGACCGGTCCAGCAGGAAGGAGAAGTAGTACTCCTCCTCCGGCGGGGTCGCCGGGGTGACGAGGACCCGGTTGACCGGGAGGTCCTTGATCGTCAGGTTCAGGATGTCCGTGGCGTACTGGAAGGCCTCGTCAGGGGTCTTCGCGATCTTGACGCCACCCGCCTTGCCGCGGCCGCCGGCCTTGACCTGCGCCTTGATGACGGTGACGCCGCCGATCTGCTCGGCAGCGGCCTTGGCCTCCTCAGCGGTCTCGACGACCACTCCGAGGGTGGTGGCCACTCCGTGCTTCGCGAAGAGCTCCTTCGCTTGGTACTCCATCAGGTCCACTGATACGTCCTCACATCTGGGTCAGAGGTTCGGTGCGCACACCTGCCGCACCCCCCGGGCACACTAGTCCTGACCCACGAGTAGGACGAGTCCGGGAGCCACGACGTGACACGGCTCACGGCAACGCCCTCCCGGTCGCACCGCCTCACAGCCCTCCACAGGGGCGGACGCCCGATTTCGAGGGCGTCGGGGTATCGGATATGGTCGGCACGCATGTTTCACCCGGCTGTCACCCGACAGCCACTTCGTGTCGGAGCCACTCGGGCGCCTCGGACGAGAAGGTGCGGGTCGAAACCGGCCTGCACGATCGTCCCCCAAGGAGTCAGCAGTCGATGGGTAGCCACCGAGCGGATCACCGCGCGCCGCAGCCCTCCTCTGCCTCCGGGTACGTCGGCAAGCGAGTCGCCCAGCGGGCGGTCAGCGAGGCCCCCTCGACGTACGTCGGCAAGCGCGTCGCCCGCCCGGTCGACACCCCTGCGCCGGTGGCCCCGGTCGAGGCCGCCGCTCCGGTGGCACCCGCCGCGCCGGTCCTCATCCGCGGCCTGGAGCGCACCCCGACGGTCGAGCTCCCCGCGCTGCGCGACATCCCGCTGCTCGACCCGCTGACCGACTCCTCGACGCAGCTGCGCGCGGTCGGCTCGGTCGGCAAGCGCCGCGCCACCCGCCATTCGGGCCCCCGCGGTCCCCTCTTCAAGGGACTGCCCACCCTCCCCGTCGCCGTCGGCGTCGCGACCCTCGCGGTCGCGGTCGGCGGCGCTGTCGCTTCCGCGGACCCCCAGCTCGCCTCCGGCGGCGACCGGGTCGCCGCCGCCAACGCGATGACCGGCTCCTTCGGCAACGGCTCGGTCACCGAGCGGGTCGACACGGTCAGCCGCGACTCCGACCGCGACGCGCTCTCCCAGGCCAACCCCGGCGATCTCGAGGAGACGGTCGAACTGTCGGTCAAGCAGCGCGACACCGCGCTCGACGACCTCGCGAAGGCCGCCGAGAAGGAAGCCGCCGAGATCGCCCTCAACAAGTGGGGCCTTCCGCTCAAGAGCTACCGCCTGACCGCCACCTTCGGCGAGTACGGCCTCTGGTCGAGCTACCACACCGGCCTCGACTTCGCGGCCCCCAGCGGCACCCCGATCTACGCGGTGACCAACGGCACGGTCACCTCCGCCAGCTTCGACGGCGCCTACGGCAACAAGACCGTGCTCACCCTTGAGGACGGCACCGAGCTGTGGTTCTGCCACCAGACCGCCTTCAACGTCTCCGTCGGTGACACCGTCCGCACCGGCCAGCTCATCGGGTACGTCGGCAGCACGGGCCACGTCACCGGCCCGCACCTCCACCTCGAGGTCCGCCCCGGTGGCGGCGACCCGGTGGACCCCGACGCCGCCCTCCGCCAGCACGGCGTGACGCCCTGACGCGAGCGCGTCCTCGCTCCGTCGGGGGCAGCTCCTGGTCAGGGGCGTCGTCGCACCGCCCGGCGTGAGCCGCCGTCCGCTAGAGCTTCTCCACCGGCGCGTAGCGCAGCAGCAGGCGCTTCACCCCGTCGGAGCCGAAGTCGATCGACGCGACGGACCTGTCGCCCTGGCCCTCCACGGACACGACCGTGCCGAGGCCGAACGAGTCGTGGGTGACCTTGTCGCCGGGGGCCAGCACGGGGATCGCGCGTGACGGCTTGGACTTCGCGGCGGCGTCGGCGCGCGCGGCGGCCGAGCTGAAGTTGCGGCGGCCGGCCGCGGTGGGGGCGCCCATCCCGCCACCGCCGCTGCCGTACGACGACCCGCCGCCGTCGTACCGGCCGGCGTTGCCGTAGGCGGGGCGGGACCAGCGGGTCTGGTCGGCCTCGGTGCGGCGCCAGTCGACGAGGTCGATCGGCAGCTCGCCGAGGAAGCGGGAGCCCGGGTTCATGGCGGGGGCGCCCCACGCGGAGCGGACCATCGCCCGGGAGACGTAGAGGCGCTGGCGGGCGCGGGTGATGCCGACGTAGGCGAGCCGGCGCTCCTCCTCGAGCTCGGGCTTGTCGCCGAGCGCGCGGGAGTGCGGGAAGACGCCGTCCTCCATGCCGGTGAGGAAGACGACCGGGAACTCGAGGCCCTTCGCGGTGTGCAGGGTCATCAGGGTGACCACGCCGGTGTCCTCGGGGGCGTCGGGGTCATCCGGGTCGGGGGCGTCGGGGATCGAGTCGGCGTCGGCGACGAGCGCGACCCGCTCGAGGAAGTCGCCGAGACCGGGCTCGACGGTGCCGGCGTCCACGTCGGCGGGGTCGGCCGACGGACCGGCGACCGGGTCCTCGGCGAACTCCCGCGCCACGGCGACGAGCTCGGCGAGGTTCTCGATGCGGGTGGCGTCCTGCGGGTCGTCGGAGTCCTCGAGGCTGGCGAGGTAGCCGGAGCGGTCGAGCACGGTCTCGAGGATCACGTCGGGCCGCTCCCCCGCCGCGACCATCTGCTGCAGGTCCTGGACCATCGCGACGAACGCCTCGATGTTGGTCTGGCTGCGGGTGGCCAGGCCCGGCGCCTCGCCGGCGCGCTGGAGCGCCTCCCAGAAGGTGATCCGCTCGCGGTCGGCGAACGTCGTGATCGCGAGGACGGCGCGGTCGCCGATCCCCCGCTTGGGGGTGTTGAGGATGCGGCGCAGCGAGACCTGGTCGTCGGGGTTGACCAGCATCCGCAGGTAGGCGAGCGCGTCACGCACCTCGCGCCGCTCGTAGAAGCGCACGCCGCCGACGACCTTGTAGGGCATGCCGGTGCGGATGAAGATCTCCTCGAACACCCGCGACTGCGCATTGGTCCGGTAGAACACCGCCACGTCGGACGGCTTCAACCCGCCCGCGTCGGTCAGCTTGTCGATCTCGCCGGAGACGAAGCGGGCCTCGTCGTGCTCGTCGTCGGCGACGTACCCGACGATCTTCTCGCCGTCGCCGGCGTCGGACCACAGGCGCTTCGGCTTGCGGCTGTCGTTGCGCTCGATGACCGCGTTGGCGGCGGTGAGGATGGTCTGGGTGGAGCGGTAGTTCTGCTCGAGCATGACCGTCCGCGCGTCGGGGAAGTCCTGCTCGAAGTCCATGATGTTGCGGATGTCGGCGCCCCGGAAGGCGTAGATCGACTGGTCCGCGTCACCGACGACCATCAGCTCGGCCGGCGGCACCCGGTCGGCGGGTCGCCCGTCGAGGGTGGTCGGGTCGTGCTCCTCGAGGTCCTGCCCGCAGAGCTGGTGGATGAGCGCATACTGCGCGTGGTTGGTGTCCTGGTACTCGTCGACCAGGATGTGCCGGAACCGCCGCCGGTAGGTCTCGCGGATCTCCGGCTTGAGCTGGAAGAGCCGGACCGTCTCCATGATCAGGTCGTCGAAGTCGAACGCGTTGGCCTCGCGCAACCGCCGCTGGTAGGCCTTGTACGCCGCAGCGTAGGTCTCGTCGATGCTGTTGCGGGCCTCCGCGGCGACCTCGTCGGGGTCGCGCAGCTCGTTCTTGTGGTTGCTGATCCAGTGCAGCACCGGACCGGGCTGGAACTTGCGCGGGTCGAGCTCGAGGTCGTTGCAGACCAGCGTGATCAGCCGCTTCTGGTCCTGGGCGTCGTAGATCGAGAAGTTCGACTTCACCCGCTCGTAGCCGAGGTGCTCGACCTCCTTGCGCAGGATCCGCACGCACGCCGAGTGGAAGGTGCTGACCCACATGACCCGGGCGCGGTTGCCGACCAGCTCGCTGACCCGCTCCTTCATCTCGGCCGCGGCCTTGTTCGTGAAGGTGATGGCCAGGATCGAGCCGGGGTGGGCCTTGCGCACCGCGATCAGCCACGCGATCCGCCGGGTCAGCACCCGCGTCTTCCCGGACCCCGCCCCGGCGACCACGAGGAGGGGCGTGCCCTCGTGCTTCACCGCCTCCTGCTGGGGGCCGTTGAGACCCTCCAGGAGCGCTTCTGCGGTGAGGGCCGGGGGCGTGGTGCTGTGTGCGTCGATCATGCTCCGACCAGCCTACGGCGCCGTACCGACGGTGGTGGTGCCGGGACGGAACGCTCGCCCGGGGTGGTCGCCGCTGTAACACGCTGTTCGCCCGTCTACCTGCCGGGATTCAGGGACGACACGCCGCAGAACGGTCGGATCGGCCCTGAAAACCGCCGACCAGTTGAGCGACCAGCGTGTTACATGAGGACGGCCGCCCCGCCCCGGATTCATCCACCCGCCCTCCACAGGCACTCCGTGCGCGTGGGATATCCACCGGCCGACGGCGCGAGGGGTGGCCCAGCCGGAGCGGGCGGGGACGCTCGCTCCCATGAATGCTCGTGTGGCTGCGCTGATGAGCGCCCAGTGGGGCCTGGTCACGCGCCGGCAGGCGCTCGAGGCCGGCATGACCGGCGCACGCATCGACCACCTCCTGCGCACCCACCGGTGGGAGGCGCTGCGAACGGGCGTGTACGCCGAGACCGCCTTCACTGCCCTGCTGTCCACCGCGCTCCAGCGGAAGGTCCTGGCGGACCGGGCGGCGAGTCTTCGGATCGCGGCCGCGCACGTGATGAGCCACCACTCCGCGGCCGACCTGTTGCGCATGCCACTGCTGAACGAGCGGACGCCGAACACGCACGTCACGCGGCCGGGCATCGTCGGGTCGCACCTCCGACACGGGGTCAAGCACCACCTGGCGCCCTACGCGCCGCACCAGGTGGTGACGGTCGAGGGCGTGCAGGTGCTGGACCGGGCACGTACGGCGCTCGACGTCGCGCGGGAGGAGGGCTACCTCGCCGGACTCGTTGCCGCCGACGCCGCGATGCGCGCTGGAACGAGCAGGCACGAGCTCTCGGCAGCAGCCGCCGCGATGCGTTGCTGGCCCCACGTGAACGTCGTCCGCGACGTGATCGCGTCAGCCTCGGCGTTGACCGACTCGATCGCCGAGACCCTCGGGCGCGACCTCGTCACCGAGCTGGGCTACGGCGTTCCCCAGCCACAGTTCGGGCTGACGGCCGACGGGCGGACCGTCTGGTGTGACCTGCGGCTCGGACGCCACTTCTTCGAGATCGACAGCCGCCTGAAGCTGCGACCGCTCGCGGCGGGCGGGCTGTCGGTGAGGGCGCCCGAGGAGACCTTGTGGGACGAGAAGCTGCGGCAGGACTTCGTCACCGGCTTCAAGACCGGCGTGTCGCGCCTGACCTGGGACGACTTCTTCGGACGACGGCGCCGGGCGGCCCTGGACCGGTGCCGCCGCGAGTTCCTCGATACCTGCGCCAGGTTCGGCACCGACATCTCCGACCTGGCGCAGTTCCGGCCACGGAGCCCCAAGCCCCCGGTCGCCGTACCAGCCGGACCGCTGCTACCCGCGTGGCTCCCGTAGCGCCCGCCGAGCAGACCCAGCGTGATGTAACACGTGGTTCGCGCAACATGGCGCCACTTCTCAGGGACGACACGCCGCAGAACTGTCGGTTGGGCCCTGAAAGGCGCCCCCCAGTTGAGCGGACGGCGTGTTACAGCGGGGGGCGCCCCACCGACACCAGGACGCCGGCCGCGACCTCAGGACACGCTGTGTGCGGACGACCAGAGCACCGCGACGCAGACCTCGGCGATCGACAGCACGAGCAGCCCGGCCCACAGGCCGTTCGGGATCTTCTCCTTGCGGAGGTTGGCCATGACGAGCACCAGCAGGACCAGGCCGATCACCAGCTTGACCGCGACCTTCGCGTGGTTGACCTCGACGCCGTCCATGCCCTCGAGGACCCCGACCAGCAGGAGCCCGGCGAGGAAGGCGGTGCCGACGCCGTCGCGCATCACGCCGGTGACCTTCTTGTCGCCCGGACCGACCTGCGCCAGCAGACCGCCGATCAGGGCCGAGAAGCCGAGGATGTGGGCGATGAGCAGGATGAGGCGCACGGTCTCCATGGGGCGCACTCTATGCAATCGCCGCCGCGCACGGGCAGCGGGTCAGCGGCCCGTCGCGGTGAAGTGCTGGTAGTCCTTCAGCGAGCTCCACGATCCGCCCCACGACCACCCGATCCGGGCGAACTCGCGCACGACCAGGTCGCCGGCGTGGATGACGCCGGGTTGGGTCCGGCTGCGGTCGAGGTACGCCGACGCGCGCTCCGGGAGCACGAGGTCGCCCTTGCTGTAGGGGTTCAGGAACGGGTTGACGTCGATCGCCAGGCCGTAGGCGTGGGCCGACCACGTCGTCGTTCCCCGCGAGGCCCGGCAGACCAGGCCCGCGGTGTCGTTGCCGTCGCCGGTGGGTGGGGCGTCGAGGTCGGCGGTCGTCGGCAGCCGCATCTCCTCGATCGGGTACGACGCCGCGAAGAGCGCCCGGAACACCGACACCACGTCCTCGGCCCGGTCGACGGCCACGACGAGCTCGCCGGTGTGCGCGGCGCCGTCGAAGCCCCGGAACGAGACGTTGAGGTAGGCCAGGTCGGCCAGCGCGACCGGGCAGACCGGTGACCACGTCTCCCCCATCCGCTCCCGGATCGCCGGCGTCACCGGGCCGATGGTCGAGTGGAAGCGCCCGTCGGCCGGCGGCGGGAGCAGGTCGGTCGTCGGGTAGCGCCGCACCCGCAGCGCCTTCGGCGTCGGCAGGATCTCGCCGAAGCCGTCAGCCGTGCGGGGCAGGACGTGGACGCCCAGCTCCCAGTCCGAGTACGACGGCCCGGGGGTCGGCGGAGTCTCCGACGAGGGAGCGGCGGTCGTCGTACCCGGGCTCGACGGGGAGCTCGACGGGGAGCTCGACGGGGAGCTCGACGGGGAGCTCGACGGCTGCGGGCTGCCCGAGCACCCCGCGCCCAGCGCCGCGACGACCACCAGCGTCGCGGCGAGCGACCTCACAGCAGCCGCCGGTCCGAGGCCCAGCGGGTGAGCTCGTGGCGTGAGGAGAGCTGGAGCTTCCGCAGCACCGACGACATGTGGGTCTCGACCGTCTTGATCGAGATGAAGAGCTCCTTGGCGACCTCCTTGTAGGAGTAGCCGCGCGCGATCAGGCGCATCACCTCGCGCTCGCGCTCGGTGAGCCGGTCGAGGTCCTCGTCGACGCTCGCGAGGTCGGCGGAGAGGCCGGCTCCGGCGAAGGCATCGAGCACGAAGCCCGCGAGTCGCGGCGAGAAGACCGCGTCGCCGTCGGCCACGCGACCGATGGCGTCGACCAGCTCAGGGCCGGTGATCGTCTTGGTGACATAGCCGCGGGCGCCGCCGCGGATGGTGCCGATGACGTCCTCGGCGGCGTCCGACACCGAGAGCGCGAGGAAGCGCACGTCGGGGTCGTTGACCCGGCGGATCACCTCGACGCCGCCGCCGCCGGGCAGGTGCACGTCGAGGAGTACGACGGCCGGCCGGTGCGTCGTGACCGCGGCCACCGCCTCGTCGACGTCGGCGGCCTCGGCCACGACCTCGACGCGACCCGCGCCCGTGGCGCCCAGCTCGGCGCTGACGCCGCGACGGAACATGGCGTGGTCGTCGACGACGACCACGCGCACCGGCTCACTCATCGGTCTCCTTCTGCTGGTGGTCCAGGTGGAGCCGGACCTCCGTGCCCTCGCCCGGCGCCGAGCGGATCTCCGCCCGGCCGCCGTGCCGCTCCATGCGGTCGATGATGCTGCGTCGTACTCCCAGCCGGTCCTCCGGGGTCGCGGCCGGGTCGAAGCCGGCGCCGCGGTCGCGGACGAACACGTCGATGCCGGTCGCGGTGATCTCGGCGTAGACGTCGACGCGCGGGACGCCGGCGTGCTTGGCCGCGTTGGTGGTCGCCTCGCGCGCGGCCATCACGATCGGGCGGGTGTGCTCGTCGTGGTCGCAGTCGCCGACCGCCACCACGTCGACGGTGATGCCGTAGGCGTCCTCGATCTCGGCGGCGGCCGCACGCAGGGCGCTGGCCACGGTCGCCTCGT
Organism: Nocardioides sp. SRI_004; assembly: GCF_057586415.1. Classification (NCBI taxonomy): domain Bacteria; kingdom Bacillati; phylum Actinomycetota; class Actinomycetes; order Propionibacteriales; family Nocardioidaceae; genus Nocardioides; species Nocardioides sp. SRI_004. The sequence continues at coordinate 48,990 of NZ_JBYCZV010000009.1, read as the reverse complement.
CGAGCGACTCGCCGGCGTAGAGCCAGGCCCGGAGGTCGCGCTCCTGGGCGCGGGCGAGCCGGGTGGCGTCGGCGGGGTTCTTCTGGATGAGGGCGAGGGTCTGCAGCACCGAGTCGTGGAGGTGGGCGGCGACGTCGGCGCGCTCCTGCGTGCGCACCCGCTCCTCGCGCTCGGCGCTGAGCTCGGTCACCAGGCGGTAGACGAAGGGCGCGACGACGATGGAGATGCCGCCTACGCCGAGGACGATGGCCAGGGTGGCGTCGCGCGCGACGGTCAGGGAGCCGTCGCGCAGCACGAGCCAGAGCACGGCGACGCCGACCAGGCCGATGCCGGCGGCCAGCCGGCCCCAGGCCGCCCAGCCGCCCCCGCCGAGGACCACCCGGACCGGGTCGACCTTGCCGGTGGCGTCGAGCCAGCGCTCCCGCTGGGCCTCGTCGGCCTGGCGCCACAGCAGGGCCACGCCGGCCACCGCGATCGCCAGCGGCCAGACCCACCAGCCGGTGCCGAGGAGCGCGCCGGTCGCGAAGACCACGCCGACGCCGAGCGCCGCGAGGGTGATGACCGGTCCGATGTCGGAGAGCCGGCGCGCCCGGCCGGGGCGGCGGCCGTCGCGGGACGCGCTCTCCAGGCCGGGGGCGAGCACCGACGGCGGGGGCCCGGCCGGCAGCATCGCCCAGAGGGCGGCGTACGCGAGGACGCCCATGCCGCTCACGAAGGTCGCGACGACGAAGGCCACCCGCACCCAGAGCACCGGGACCGCGAGGTGCGCGGCCAGGCCGGACGCGACGCCGCCGAGGACCGGCTCGCGCAGGTCGCGCCAGGCGCGCCGGGGCTCCCGGGCCGCGGGGGCAGCCGGGGGCAGGGTGGTCGCAGAGCTCGTCATGGTGCCTCCATCGTCACACAGCGCCACGCGCACGAGCAGGGGGAACGACCCTGATCCGACCCTGAGCCGCACCCCCGGTCCATGCGGCAGGATCAGGGCACTCCCCGATGGTTTCGTCCCGCTCCGGACTCCAGGCTTGGAGACATGAACGCACCGAACGACACCGAGACCGGCCCGTCCGGACCGTACGGGCCCGAGCCCGGCGAGTCCGGCCCCCGCGTGACCCGCGACGAGGTCCGCGACCTCGCCCGGCTGCGCCGGAGCCGGACCGACCGCAAGGTGTCCGGTGTGGCCGGGGGCATCGCCCGCCACCTCGACATCGACCCGCTGCTGGTGCGCGTGGCCTTCGTGATCCTGACCTTCTTCGGTGGCGGCGGCCTGATCCTGTACGGCGTCGCGTGGGTCCTCGTGCCGGAGGAGGAGACCGGTGACACGGTGATCCGCACCGACGAGGGCGTGCGGACCGCAGCGCTGATCATCGCCGGCGTGCTGGCGGTCGCCTCGGTGATCGGCGACTCGGTCGGCGGGATCGACTTCCCGTGGCCGCTGCTCGTGGTCGGCCTGGTGCTGCTGGTCGTGTTCGGCAGCAAGCAGGCCAAGGGCAAGCGGGCCGGAGCGGACACGCTGGTGCCGCCCCCGCCGGGCGCGCCCGGACCGTCGTACGAGACCTACCGCCCGTGGCAGCCGCCGCAGCGCCCGCGCCCGGTCGACCCGCGGCGCCGGGGTCCGCTGCTGTTCCCGTTCACCCTCGCCCTCACCGCCCTCGCCGTCGGCGTCGTCGGCACGATGGACCTCGCCGGCGTCGACGTGGTGCCCTCGGCCTACCCGGCGACCGTCCTGGGCGTGGTCGGCCTGATGCTGCTGGTCGGCGCCTTCTTCGGCCGGGCCGGCGGGCTCATCTTCGTCGGGCTCCTGGCGGCACTGGCGACCGCGGTGACCTCCGTGGTCGACGACGACCACATCGGTGAGGTGCGGGAGACCCCGCAGAGCGCCGCACAGCTCGACGCGAGCTACGGGCTGGGGATCGGCGACATGGTGATCGACCTGACCGAGATCCCCGCCGACGAGCTGGCCCAGCTCGACGGCGACAAGCTCGAGGTCGACAACCGGGTCGGCCACATCCGCGTGATCGTGCCCGACGAGGGCCTCCGCGTCGACGTGGACGCGCAGATCGTCGCGGGCGAGGTCGTCCTGTTCGACACCAAGAAGTCCGACAGCTCGAAGAAGGCGTCCTGGGGTGACGCCGACGAACCCACCCTCACCATCGAGGCCGACATGTTCCTCGGCCAGGTCGAGGTCCTCACGGAGGAGCAGGCAGCATGAGCACGCACGAGAACCCCACCGAGCCGACCGCTGGGCCGACCGCCGGGCCGACCACCGGGCCGACCCGCGAGCAGGACGCTCCCACGCCGCCGCGGCGTACCGGGTGGCACCAGGTCAACACCGGCCACCTCGTCATGGGCACCGCCTTCCTCGGGCTGGTCGGCGCCTGGGCGCTGCTGATCAGCGACACCGTGGCCATCGAGGACCACGGCTGGGTGCTGGGCCTGCCGTGGCTGGTCGCCGGCGCGGTCGGCCTGCTCGCCACCGTGCTGCGCGGACCGCGCCGGCACTGGTCCCACGACCAGTGGTGGCAGGACCACGGCCACGGCGGCAACCACGGATCGGGCAGCATGCACGGGTGGCACTGACCGACCTCCCCCAGCTCCCCGGGCTCCGCTCGCTCCCCGTGCTCGAGCGCCCCGACCTCGTCGCCGCCCCCGTCGCCGCCGCCCTCGCGGACTGGCCGGGGGCGTCGGGCGTCGCCGTCGTCGAGATCGACCCCGAGCTCGCCGACACCGCTGCGATGAGCGCCGCCTACGACCTGCCCATGGAGGCGGGCGCCAACTGCGTCCTCGTCGCCGGCAAGCGCGAGGGCGAGGAGCGGATCGCCGCCTGCCTCGTCCGCGCCGACACCCGCGCCGACGTCAACCACACCGTCAAGCGGCTGCTCGACGTGCGCAAGCCGTCCTTCCTGCCGCTGGAGCGAGCGGTCACCGAGTCGGAGATGGAGTACGGCGGCATCACCCCCGTCGGCCTCCCCACCGGCTGGCGGCTGCTGGTCGACGCGCGGGTCGCCGACATCGACGTCGCCGTGATCGGCTCGGGACTGCGCCGCTCGAAGCTGCTCGTTCCGGGAGGCCTGCTCGTGCAGCTCCCGCGCGCCGAGGTCGTGGAAGGACTCGCCGGCTGACAACCTTTCGGCACCGCTCACCGCTTTGGGAGGGTGAGAGGAGTGCCGATGCAGCGAACGGTGGTGGAGCAGGCGATGCCCCAGGGTGCCGTGCCGGAAGACGGGTTCGACGGCTTCGTCGCCGCGCGCGGTGACGCGCTGTGGCGCTCGGCGTGGCTGCTGACCGGCGACCACCAGCTCGCCGAGGACCTGGTGCAGACCGCCCTGGCGAAGTCGTGGCGGGCATGGTCGCGGGTCGGCGCGGACGGCTTCGAGGCCTACGTCCGGCGCGTCATGTACACGACCTACGTGTCCTGGTGGCGCCGCAAGTGGCGCGGCGAGCGCCCGACCGAGCACCTGCCCGAGCGGCCGGCTGCCGTCGAGGACCGCGACGGCCGCAACGACCTGGTCGCCGCCCTCGGCGCCCTGCCCCGCGGCCAGCGGGCCGTCGTCGTGCTGCGCTACTTCGAGGACCTCACCGAGCAGCAGACCGCGGCGGCGCTGGGCATCGGCGTCGGCACGGTGAAGAGCCAGTGCTCACGGGCCCTGGCCGCGCTGCGCTCCTCTCCCCACCTGCGACGAGAGGAGACGGACGATGAGTGAGCCGAACGACGAGACCTGGCTGCGCGAGGGTCTGGCCGGCGCCGTGCCGGAGCCGCCCGCCGCGCCCGACCGCGCCGAGGGGGCACGCGCGAAGGCCCGCCGCGCCCGTCGTACGACGGTGGCGGCGGCCGGTGGCGTGGCGGCGTCCGTGCTGCTGGTCGCCGGCGTGGTCGCGACGGTCGGCGGCAGCAGCCCGGACGACGACAAGGCCGCGGACGACGTCCCGGTGTCGCCGTACGACGCCCCGGCCTGCCCCGCCGCTCCGGTCGACACGCAGACCCAGGTCGGCCCCGACCACGTCCCGGACGGCGCGAGCTCGGTGCGCCTGTGCGGCGGCAACGAGGTGCCGATCGACGTGCCGAAGGACGCGCTCGTCGACGGCGTGGACGACGTCGCGGCCTCGATCAACGGCCTGGAGACCGCGCCATCGGACCTGGCCTGCACGATGGAGCTCGGGCCCGCCTACCAGCTGGTCTTCGCCTACCCGGACGGGTCGAGCGTCGTCGCGTCCGGCGAGCTCTACGGCTGCCGGCAGGTCGTCGTGGACGGTGTCGAGCGGGTCGGCGCGGACGAGCCGTGGGAGACGTTCATCGACCGGCTGCGGGCGCAGCGGAAGCGGCTCGACCCGCCGGCGCCCGTGGACGCCGCGACGCTCGAGTGCCCGGCCGCGACGGACACCGTCGGCGTCCCCAGCGTCGGACGGGCGCAGGACCTGGCGGTCGCGGCCTACTGCGCGGAGGACAGGCTCGGCAGCGGCACGTGGCGCCGGGCGCCGATCCCCACCGCCGACCTCACGTCACTCGTGACGGACATCCGGGCCAACACGGAGGAGAACGCCGGGATGGTCGACTGCGACGTCACCCCACCCGTCCCGCACATCGTCGGGGTCACCGCGTGGGGCGACCGGGTGGACCTGCAGGCCCAGTGCACCAATGGCTGGTTCACCGTCGACGTCGCGACGAACGCGGTCTGGTCGCCGAGCGAGGACGCCCGCGCGATCCTGGAGAGGCTGTTCGGGGAGGCCCGCTGACGGGCCTCCCCGACCGGGAGGTCAGTGGGCGTCGAGCCCGGTGACCCGGATGCCCGAGTGCGCCTTGTACTTCCGGTTGATCGAGATCAGCACCGCCGTGAACGGCTCCAGCACCCGCGCCAGGCGCAGCTTCCCGCCATCGATGCCCGGGTGACCGGTGACGGAGGCAGCCAGGTCGATCGCGACCTGCTTGCCCTCCACCGAGTCACCCACCACGATCACGTCCTCGTCGAGGAACTCCTCATCGCCCCACAGGCCCACCGCCGACACGTTGTGGAACGCGCCGACGACCACCGCCTCGGGAGCCAGCTCGGCCGCCGACTCCGCCGCCGAGCCCTCACCGCCGTTGACGACCCGCCCGTGCGCGCCGCGCTTGTCGAAGGCCAGCGGGTTCACGCACGAGATCACCGTCTTGCCCGCCAGCGCACCGGCCAGCGACGCGACCAGCTCGTCGTGCCCGTCGTAGGGCACCGCCAGCAGCACCACGTCGGCCGCCGCCACCGCGTCCTCGTTGGCCGCACCACGCGCCGACCCGGCACCGTCGACACCTGCCAGCCGCTCGGCCACCTCGGCCGCGACGGCCTCGGCCTTCTCCGCGGCACGCGAGCCCAGCACGATGTCATGGCCGTGCCGCGCGAACCGGTAGCCCAGTCCCTTGCCCTGCGGACCGGTGCCACCGATCACGGCGACGGTGTAGCGGGGGTTCCCCGCGGGAGTCTCAGAAGTCACGCTTCCTCCTATCACGGCGGCGTACGGCCGCTGCGGCCTCGGTCTCGAACAGGGAGACCATGGACATTGTGACAGTATTACTGTCACAGTTGTACTGGCGGGGTCACACCGCTCCCCTCACCGTCGAGTTCGGCCACCGCGCCGGAAGGGATTTCCATGAAGCTCTCGATGCCCCTCGTCTACGCGGGCAACCCGCGCGAGTCGGCCGACCAGGTCGTCGCGCTGGAGAAGGCCGGCCTGGACACGATCTGGGTCGCGGAGCCCTACGGCTTCGACGCGCCGACCCTGATGGGCTACCTCGCCGCGAAGACCGAGACGGTCGAGATCGGCGCCGGCATCCTCAACGTCTACTCGCGCACCCCGGGCGCCCTGCTGCAGACCGCGGCCGGCCTCGACAACGTCTCCGGTGGCCGCGCCGTGCTCGGCCTCGGCGCGTCCGGCCCGCAGGTGATCGAGGGCTTCCACGGCCTCCCCTACGACCGCCCGCTCACCCGCACCCGCGAGGTGATCGAGGTGCTGCGCGCCGGCCTGCGCGGCGAGCGCCTCGACTTCCAGGGCAAGACCGTCCAGGTCCCGCTCCCCGAGGGCCAGGGCCTCGGCCTCGGCAAGCCGCTCAAGCTGCTCAACAAGCCGGAGCGCGCCGACCTGCCGATCTGGGTCGCGGCCCTGGGCGACAAGAACGTCGCGATGACCGCCGAGGTCGCCGACGGCTGGCTGCCCTTCCTCTACTACCCCGAGAAGGCCAAGGAGGTCTGGGGCGAGCCGCTCGCCCGCGGTGCCGCCAAGCGCTCGGCCGACCTCAAGCCGCTCGAGATCAGCGCCGGAGGCATGGTCGCCATCGGCGAGGGCCCCGAGACCAAGGCGCTGCTCGACTTCATGCGCCCGCTCTACGCCCTGTACGTCGGCGGCATGGGCGCGCGCGACAAGAACTTCTACAACCAGCTCGCCTGCGAGTACGGCTTCGAGAAGGAGGCGAAGGAGATCCAGGACCTCTACCTGTCGGGCAAGAAGAAGGAGGCCGAGGCGCTCGTCCCGCTCGAGTGGCTCGAGGCGGGCAACCTGGTCGGCCCGGCGTCGTACGTCCAGGAGCGGATCGCCGCCTTCAAGGAGTCCGGCGTGACGAACCTGTCCGTCTCCCCCGCGGCCCCCGACAGCGCGGCCGCGGCCGCGACCATCGCACAGATCAAGGAGTGGGTGGCCTGATGCCCGAGCGTCCCAGCATCTACGAGACCGAGCACGAGGACTTCCGCCAGACCGTTCGCGCCTTCCTGGAGCGCGAGGTCGTCCCCTTCCACGACCAGTGGGAGAAGGACGGGATCGTCGACCGCGAGGTCTGGCGCAAGGCGGGAGCGGCCGGCCTGCTGTCCTTCGAGGTCCCCGAGGAGTACGACGGCCCGGGCATCAAGGACTTCCGCTACAACGCGATCGTGGCGGAGGAGTGTGCCCGCGCCGGCGCGAGCGGTCCGGGCTTCGCCGTCCACACCGACATCATCGTCCCGTACCTGATCGCCATCGGGAACGAGGAGCAGAAGCAGCGCTGGCTCCCCGGCACCGTCTCCGGCGACATCATCACGGCGATCGCGATGACCGAGCCGGGCGCGGGCTCCGACCTCCAGGGCATCCGCACCACCGCCGTCGACAAGGGCGACCACTACGTCCTCAACGGGTCGAAGACCTTCATCAGCAACGGCATCCTGTCCGACCTGGTCATCGTCGTCGCGAAGACGAACCCCGAGGCCGGCGCGCACGGCATCAGCCTCCTCGTCGTCGAGCGCGGCATGGAGGGCTTCACCCGCGGCACCAACCTCGACAAGCTCGGCCTCAAGGCGCAGGACACGGCGGAGCTCAGCTTCGACAACGTCATCGTCCCGAAGGCCAACCTGCTGGGCGAGGAGGGCCAGGGCTTCATCTACCTGATGCAGAACCTGCCGCAGGAGCGCGTCTCCATCGCCTGCATCGCCATCGCCGCGATCGAGGCCGCGCTCGACATGACCCTCGACTACGTGAAGTCGCGCGAGGCGTTCGGCAAGCCGATCGGCAAGTTCCAGAACACCCGCTTCACGCTGGCCGAGATGGCCACCGAGGCCTACATCGCCCGCGTGTTCGTGAACCACTGCATCGAGCAGCTCAACAAGGGCGAGGTCGACACCGCGCTGGCGTCGATGGCGAAGTGGTGGACCACCGAGCTGCAGAAGAAGATCGTGGACCAGGGCGTGCAGATGCACGGCGGCTACGGCTACATGATGGAGTACCCCATCGCGAAGGCCTACGCGGACACCCGGATCCAGACGATCTACGGCGGTACGACGGAGATCCAGAAGGAGATCATCGGCCGGTTCCTCGGCCTCTGAGCCCCCACTCCACCAGCAACGAAGGCCCCGGATGTCGAAGTCCGGGGCCTTCGTTCGTCGCATGTGCGGAAGAAGTTCCCGTCGGGCGATGAATCCGGGGCGATCTCAGGGTCGGATCCGGAGAAATCCCGATGCCGATGTCGGTCCTCACTGGAAGAGTTCCCCGCATGCACCGTCAGATCGCCGGAAAGCTGACCGGCCCCATCACCAAGTGGATCGTGGCAGCGATCGTCGTCTTCGCGGCGATGGCGCTGGCCCCCCTGAACGCGAAGCTTGTCGATGTCCAGAACAACGAGGCATCGTCCTGGCTCCCGGAGTCCGCGGAGTCGACCAAGGTCCTCGAGGAGCTGTCCGGCTCTGACACGCAGGACCCCAACGACATCCCGACGCTCGTCGTCTACAGCAGGGACGGTGGCCTGACCGCCGCCGACCTCGCTGCAATGGACGAGCAGGCTGCGAAGATCGCGGCCGACGTCGAGGGCGTCACCGACTCGACCGGCGACGGGAAGGCCGACGTCCTCTCGCCCAATGTCGCCGAGAAGGCCGGCCTCCCCCAGAAGCTCAAGTCCGACGACGACCAGGTCGCCTACCTCTACCTCGTCCTCAACTTCGGCGACGAGGGCTGGAACGCCATCCCCGACGCGGCGGACGAGATCAAGAAGATCGCGAAGATCGACGGTGTCACCGTCCACCTCGCCGGCTACGGCGGCCAGGCGGCCGATGCGGCCGAGTCCTTCGAGGGCATCGACACCAACCTGATCATGATCACCGGCCTCGTCGTGGTCGTGATCCTGCTGCTGACCTATCGCAGCGCGTTCCTCTGGGTCGTTCCCATCATCTGCGCGATGGCGGCCAACCTGATCGCCACCGGCATCGTCTACCTGCTCGCCCGGTACGCCGACCTCACCGTCAACGGTCAGAGCCAAGCCATCCTGAGCATCCTCGTCATCGGCGCCGGCACCGACTACGCACTGCTGCTCGTCGCCCGCTACCGCGAGGAGCTGCGCCGCCACGAGGACCGGCACGAGGCGATGGCCTTCGCCCTGCACCGTGCGGCCCCGGCCATCCTCGCCAGCGCCGCGACCGTCTGCATCGGCATGCTCTGCCTCGTCTTCGCCGAGCTGAACTCCACCGCTGGCCTCGGCCCGGTCATCGCGGTGGGCATCGCCGCCACCTTCCTGGTGATGGTCACCCTGCTGCCGGCCCTGCTGGTGATCTTCGGCCGCTGGATCTTCGGCCCCAGGAAGGACCAGCACGGGCGCTGGGCGAAGATCGGTGCCGGCATGCTCGTGGGCGGCGCGATCGCCGTCGCGCTGAGCTCGACGCTGGGCGACCTCGCCCCGCTGCTGGCGGCGCCGGGCTCGATCTCCCTGCTCTTCGGCCTCCTGATGCTCCTCCAGGTCGGCATCGAGCACTGGACCGGCATCCACGGCCGTCCGGACTTCGGGTCCCGCGAGCCCACCAGCGGAGGCCTGTGGGCCAAGGTCGGCAACGCCATCAAGCCCCGCCCGCGCGCGGTGTGGGTGGTGACCACCGGGCTGCTGCTCCTCGCCTGCCTCGGCCTCTTCCGGCTCGACACCGGCGGCCTGTCGACCGAGGACACGTACACGAAGGAGTTCGACTCGATCAAGGGCCAGAAGCTGCTCGTGGAGCACGGCCTGCAGGACGCGTCGAACACGATCCAGGTCGTGGCGAACGACGACGAGATCGACGCCGTCAAGGGCGCGCTGGGTGACGTCGACGGCCTCGGCGAGCCCGGTCCCGCCATCAAGATCGGCGACGGACGCTCGTTCTTCGAGGCGACGATCGGCGCCGACATCTCCTCCCAGAAGGCCTTCGACATCGTCGATGCCAGCCGTGACGCCGTCCATGACGTCAGCGGTGCCGACGCCCTCGTCGGCGGCGGCTCGGCCTTCTACCTCGACACCAAGACCGCCTCCAACCGCGACAACCTGGTGATCATCCCGCTCGTCCTGCTGGTGGTGTTCGTGATCCTGCTCCTGCTGCTCCGAGCCGTGATCGCCCCGGTGCTGCTGATCGCGACGGTGGTGCTGTCCTTCGGCGCCGCGCTGGGCATCTCGGCACTGCTGTTCGAGTACGTCTTCGGCTTCGCCGGCTCCGATCCCGGGTTCCCGCTGTTCGCGTTCGTGTTCCTCGTCGCGCTCGGCATCGACTACAACATCTTCCTGATGACCCGGGTGCGCGAGGAGACGATCAACCACGGGACGCGGACCGGTTCGCTGATCGCGCTCTCGTCCACCGGCGGCGTGATCACCTCCGCCGGCGTGGTGCTCGCCGCGACCTTCCTCGTGCTCGGCTCGCTGCCGCTGGTGTTCCTCGCCGAGCTCGGCGTGGCCGTCGCCCTCGGCGTCCTGCTCGACACGATGATCGTCCGGTCGGTCCTGGTGACGGCGCTCAACCTCGACCTCGGCGGCAAGATCTGGTGGCCGAGCAAGATCGACCAGGGCGACGCCCCGGCCGACGAGCCGCCCGCGGTCGACATCACCAAGGAACCTGTCGGAGTCTGAGTCGGGCCCTGCCTGCAGCACCTACGATGCTCCCACGGACCGTACGGGCGGTCCGTGGGAGCAAGGGGTTGTCGCCACATGAACGACCAGTCGCCGATCTGGCCGCAGGAGGAGCCGACGAATCCCCGCGGCGAGCGTCCGCAGGGGCCACCGCCGTCGAGCCCTCCCCCTGCCCAGCCGCCGACTGCCCTGCCCCCGCAGTGGAGCCCCGCTCCCCCGCCGGCAGGCCCGCCCGCCGGCCCGCCCGCGGCAGCGCCCCCGCCCGCAGGCGGCGGCTTCCCGCCGTACGGACCTCCTCCCGGCTTCGGCGGTCCCGGCGGCCCGGGAGGCTTCGGACCGCCCCCGAGGCGCAGGAGTCGCGTGGGACTGGTCGTCGGCTCGATCGTCGCGCTGGCGCTCGTCGTCGGGCTCGGCGTCGCCGGGTTCCTCTACTTCACCGGCCGGCTCGGGATCGGCCCGCTGAGCGCGGCCGACAAGGATGCCGCCAAGGCGATCGCCGACGGCGTCGAGAAGCCCGCGTGGGCCAGTGACGGCGACGTCGACTGCGCCGTCGACGACCTCGTCCACGAGCACCGCTCGGGTGAGCTGGAGAAGCGCGGCCTCGTCGACCGCAAGGGAGACGACTGGACCTACACCGGCGAGTGGCGCAGCGAGGACGCGAACGCCTACTACGAGAGCCTGCTCGACTGCACGGGCGACTGGGCGAAGCAGGTCGGCGCCGAGTGGAAGCTCGACGACACCGGCTGCCTCGACGACATCGGTACGACGACGATGGCCGCCTGGTTCGCCCAGGACTTGCTCACCCTGGGCAGCGGCAAGGACGGCGCCGAGGAGGACCGCGCCAAGGCGGTCGAGGCGCTCGACAAGTGCTACCTGAAGACCCCGCCCGCGCCGGAGGCCACGCCCACCGCCGGCTACCGGTCGGTGACGTTCACGTTCGCGGACACCTCGGCCGAGGGCGACGTCACGATCAACACCGGCGGTGCCGGCAACTGGACCCCGCTCACCGGGACGTCGGTGTCGGTCGAGACCGAGGAGGGCGGCGCCCGCGGCTGCGTGGACGCGCAGGCCGTGACGACGTACCCGTGGGGCTCGACGGCCGAGGCGGAGGAGCAGTTCTGCGGCACCGCGAAGCCGAAGCGGATCTGGTGGAAGAAGAAGGCGCGCTGCACGATCGAGCCGGGCTGCTACTCCTTCGTCCTCCACTACGAGGGCTTCAAGGACTTCGCGAGCATCACCGCGAAGTACACGAGCAACGGCGGCGACTGCCTGGCCACGAGCGGGCGGTGCTCCGACACCATCACCGCCGCCATCGGCGGACGCGGCACCGTGGTCACCTGGAGCTTCCCCGGGTCCTACCGCGGCAGCTTCGTCGCCCGCGTGGGCAACCTCAAGTCGAAGCTGCCGAACTGACCGCGCACGGTGGTCCTCGCCGTCCGCGGTGAAGTGGAACACGTTCTAATCCAAGGGTCCAGCAGGTAGCCTGACTCCGTCATGACCGATGGCCCCACCCCCCAGCAGATTCGCCGCGCACTGGCTCGTGCGGAGCGTGGCGCCGCCCTCGACCCCGCCGAGGCCGAGGCCCTCCTCGCCGCGACCGGCGAGGAGCTCGACCGGCTGTGCGCCGCGGCCGCGAAGGTGCGCGACGCGGGCCTGGTCGCCGCGGGCCGCCCGGCGGTCGTCACCTACTCCCCCAAGGTGTTCATCCCGGTCACCAAGCTGTGCCGCGACCGGTGCCACTACTGCACCTTCGTCGAGACGCCGGGCCAAGCCGCACGGGAGGGGCGGGCGCCGTACCTCTCCCCCGACGAGATCCTCGAGATCGCCCGCCAGGGCGCGGAGCTGGGGTGCCTCGAGGCGCTCTTCACCCTCGGCGACCGGCCCGAGGACCGCTGGCCCGAGGCGCAGGCGTGGCTCGACGAGCAGGGCTACGACTCGACCCTGGCCTACATCCGCGCGATGGCCATCCGGGTGCTGGAGGAGACCGGGCTGCTGCCCCACCTCAACCCCGGCGTGATGTCGTGGGAGGAGCTCAACCGGCTCAAGCCGGTCTCCCCGTCGATGGGGATGATGCTCGAGACCACCTCGCGGGGGCTGTTCGAGACCAAGGGCCTCGCCCACTTCGGGTCGCCCGACAAGGACCCGGAGGTCCGCCTCCGGGTGCTCGAGGACGCCGGACGCCTCGGGATCCCGTTCACGACCGGCCTGCTGGTCGGAATCGGCGAGACGCTGACCGAGCGGGCCGAGACGATCTTCGCCCTGCGCGCGAACCTCCGGGCCTATGGCGCCGTGCAGGAGGTCATCGTCCAGAACTTCCGCGCCAAGCCGGACACCGCGATGCGCCACGTCGACGACCTCGACCTGGCCGAGTACCGCGCCGCGATCGCGGTCACCCGGATCGTGCTGGGCCCGAAGGCGCGGATCCAGGCCCCGCCCAACCTGGTCGACCTCGACGAGTGCCGCGCCCTGCTCGGCGCCGGCGTCGACGACTGGGGCGGCGTGTCGCCGCTGACGCCCGACCACGTCAACCCCGAGCGGCCCTGGCCCTCGCTCGACCGGCTCCGCTCGATCACCGCGACCTGCGGGTTCGAGCTCAAGGCGCGGCTCACCGTCCATCCCGAGTACGTCGTCGGCTCGCTCCGCGACGGACAGGCCTGGATCGACCCGCGGCTGCACGCCCACGTGGCCGCCCTCGCCGGACCCGACGGGCTGGCGATCCCCGAGGTCCGCCCGAGCGGCCTGCCCTGGCAGGAGCCCGACGTCGTCCTCGAGTCCGCGGGCCGCACCGACCTCTTCGCCGCCGTCGACAACGAAGGACGCTCCGAGGACCGTCGGTCCGACTTCGCCTCCGTGTACGGCGACTGGGGCGCCGTCGGCGAGGCGGCAGCCCGCACGGGCCTGATCGACGGTGCGCCCGCGGTGCTGCACGCCGAGGGCGGCGCCGCCCTGCGGGCCGCGGAGGCCGCCGCCGAATCAGGGCAGGTCGACCTGTCCGACGAGCACGCCCTGACCCTGATGACGGCCGAGGGTGACCTGCTCCGCTCCGTCGTCCGGCTGGCCGACGACCTCCGCCGGCAGGTCGTCGGCGACGACGTGACCTACGTGGTCAACCGCAACATCAACTTCACCAACGTCTGCTACGTCGGCTGCCGGTTCTGCGCGTTCGCCCAGCGCAGGACCGACGCGGACGCCTACTCGCTGTCCTACGACGAGGTCGCCGACCGCGCCCAGGAGGCGTGGGACCTCGGTGCCACCGAGGTCTGCATGCAGGGCGGGATCGACCCCGAGCTGCCCGCGTCGGCGTACTTCGACATCGCGGCGGCGGTGAAGAAGCGCGTCCCCGACATGCACGTCCACGCCTTCTCACCGATGGAGGTCGTCAACGGCACGGCCCGCACCGGCCTGTCGATCGAGGACTTCCTCATCAAGGCCCGGGAGTCCGGCCTCGGTTCCCTGCCCGGAACGGCCGCGGAGATCCTCGACGACGAGGTCCGCTGGGTCCTCACCAAGGGCAAGCTGCCGGCACGCACGTGGATCGAGATCGTCTCCACCGCGCACCGCATCGGCCTCCCGACCACCTCGACGATGATGTACGGCCACGTCGACAACCCTCGCCACTGGGTCGGACACCTCAACGTCCTCAAGGGCGTCCAGGACACCGCCCGGGAGAACGGATCGTCCGGCTTCACCGAGTTCGTCCCGCTCCCCTTCGTGCACACCTCCGCGCCGATCTACCTCGCCGGCGTCGCCCGCCCCGGGCCCACCCTGCGCGACAACCTCGCCGTCCACGCGATGGCGCGGATCCTGCTCCACGGCCGGATCGACAACATCCAGACCTCCTGGGTGAAGCTCGGCGTCGAGGGCACCCGCGCCATGCTCCGGGCGGGTGCCAACGACCTCGGCGGCACCCTCATGGAGGAGACCATCTCCCGCATGGCCGGCTCCGAGCACGGCTCGGCCAAGACCGTCGCCGAGCTCACCGAGATCGGCGCGGGCATCGACCGCCCGGTCCGCGAGCGCACCACGCTGTACGCCGTACCGACGCGCTGACGCTGCGCCACCCACCCGTTCGCGTTTGCCCGACGACGAACGGTGGTACCCGGGTCCCACCCACCTCTCGGAAGGACCCCCATGAAGCGGATCATCCGCCTGCTCGTCATCGCCCTGGCAGCGTCCGTCAGTCTTGTCGCGTTCCCGTTCGGCGCCCCCGCGGCGCACGCGGACGGCTGGGGCGACGCGTGCAACCCCAACACCTACGGCGGCGCCCGCTACCGCATCGTCAGCGCCACCAAGGCCCCCGTCATCACCCACATCTCGACCTACGCGATCGGCCCCGGGGTGAGGCGGACGATCACCAAGAGCGTCGAGAAGCAGACGGTCATCACCGCCGCGGTGACCTACAGCAGCAAGGTCAACGTCGAGGCCAGCGTGGCCGCGAAGGTGCTCGTGAAGGGCGGCGCCGAGGTCAACCTCCAGCTCCAAGCCTCGGGGAGCCACACGTCGACCACGAACTCGTCGGTCACCGAGGAGGTCGCGAACACCACGAGCCGCAACGTCCAGTACGTCTTCTACAAGGGCGTCTCCAAGGCCAGCGGCCGGTTCCAGAAGCGCACGTGCACCTACTACTACTTCCCGGGCAAGAACTACGGCTACTACCGGGTGCGGGTCAAGGACGGCAACTGGCGCTCCTGGGCCATCGGTGGCTCCGGTGCCGTGCAGTGCGGCGCCGGGACGTCGCTCGGCGCCCTGGCGAAGGCCGCGCTGGCGCTGGGCTGCCCCGCCTGAACCCCGCCTGACCCGCCTGAACCGCGCTGCAGACCTCGCCGAACGCCCGCCGGAAGCTCCCGGCGGGCGTTCGCGTCGTCCGCCCGGAAACTTTTGACCTGTGACCTCTTTACGTGACCGCCGTCACTGAATATGTTGTTCCGAACAACATATGGCCTGCCCGCTTCTGCGGAGCGTTCGGCCAGAGATCGCTAGGAGGCGGTTGGAAGTGAAGCGAACCTACGGAGCGGTCGTCGCGGTGGGCCTCGGCCTCGCCCTGACGCTCACGGCATGCGGCGACGACAGCGGCAAGGGCGGCGACGGCGGCGACGCGTCGAAGGCCAAGGTCGGCGTCATCCTCCCCGACACCGAGTCCTCGGTCCGTTGGGAGGCCGCCGACCGTCCGGCACTCGAGGCCGCCTTCAAGAAGGCCGGCGTCGAGTACGACATCCAGAACACCGAGGGCGACGCCGAGAAGATGACCGCGCTCGCCGAGTCGATGATCGGCGACGGCGTCACGGTCCTGGCGATCGTGAACCTCGACTCCGCCTCGGGCGCGGCGATCCAGGAGAAGGCGGCCGCGGCCGGCGTCCCGACGATCGACTACGACCGCCTGACCCTCGGCGGGTCGGCGTCGGCGTACATCTCCTACGACAACGTCGCGGTGGGCGAGCTGCAGGGCGAGGGCCTGCAGAAGTGCCTCGGCGACAAGGCGGCGAACATCGTCTACCTCAACGGCTCGCCGACCGACAACAACGCCACCCTCTTCGCCGAGGGTGCGCACAAGGTCCTCGACGCCAACAGCAAGCTCAAGGTCGTCGGCGAGCAGGCCGTCCCCGACTGGGACAACGAGCAGGCCGCCAAGATCTTCCAGCAGCTCTACACCGCTGCCGACGGCAAGGTCGACGGCGTCCTCGCGGCCAACGACGGCCTGGGCGGCGCTGCGATCAGCGTCCTCGAGGGCGCGGGCCAGGCCGGCAAGGTCCCGGTCACGGGTCAGGACGCCACGGTCGAGGGGCTCCAGAACATCCTGGCCGGCACCCAGTGCATGACCGTGTTCAAGTCCTCGGTCGGCGAGGCCAACGCGCTCGCCGAGGCGGCGATCGCGATCGCGAGCGGCAAGGACGCGGCGACCACCGGGACCGTGAAGGACACCGAGGGCGGTCGCGACGTCCCGTCGGTCATCCTCGAGCCCGTCGCCATCTCCAAGGACAACATCGCCGAGGAGATCGGCAAGGTCTTCGCCGACGGCAGCATGACGTACGACGACGTCTGCACCGGCAAGTTCGAGAAGCTCTGCACGGACGCCGGCATCACCCCCTGAGCCCCGGCAACCGGCTCGCGTCCCGGTCGGCCACGACCGGCCGGGGCGCGACCCAGCCCACCAATTCGTTGATTCGCCCAACAAACCCGCTTCCCACGGAGGGATCCCGATGACAGCCGAGCCCGGCGCCCCGTTGCTGGAACTGCGCAAGGTCAACAAGAGCTTCGGTGTCGTGCACGTGCTGCACGACGTGGACTTCGCCGTCTACCCCGGTCAGGTCACCGCCCTCGTCGGCGACAACGGCGCCGGCAAGTCCACCCTGGTCAAGGTCATCGCCGGCATCTACGGCCGCGACAGCGGCGACTACCACTTCGAAGGCGCCCCCGTCGCCGTGCACGGTCCCCGTGACGTCTCCGCCCTCGGCGTCGAGATCGTCTACCAGGACCTCGCGCTGTGCGACAACCTCGACATCGTCGACAACATGTTCCTCGGCCGCGAGAAGCGCAAGGGCATCGTGCTCGACGACGAGACGATGGAGACGATGGCCTGGGAGACGCTCACCTCCCTGTCGGTGCGCACCGTCAAGTCCGTCCGGCAGAGCGTGGCGAGCCTGTCCGGCGGCCAGCGCCAGACCGTGGCGATCGCCAAGGCCGTGCTGTGGAACTCCAAGGTCGTGCTCCTCGACGAGCCGACCGCGGCGCTCGGTGTCGCCCAGACCCGTCAGGTGCTCGACCTCGTGCGGCGCCTGGCCGACCGCGGGCTCGGCGTCGTGCTGATCTCCCACAACATGAACGACGTGTTCGAGGTGGCGGACCGGATCACCGCCCTCTACCTGGGCCGGGTCGCAGCCGACGTACCCGCCAAGGACCTGACCCACAACCAGGTGGTCGAGCTGATCACCGCGGGACGCTCCGGAGACCTCGGGATCCGCGACGTCGCCGCCGCGACCATCTGAGGTGACACTGATGACGACCGACATCGACATGAACAAGCCCGCTCCGTCCGCCGACGGCGGCGACTCCAGCCCCACCGGACGCTCGAGCTGGGGCAGTGAGCAGGCGCGGCTCGTCCGCGGCGAGCTCGCGGCCTACGGCAACCGGCTCCGGGGCGGCGACATGGGCTCCCTGCCCGCGGTCCTCGGCCTGGTGGTGCTGTTCGCCGTGTTCGCGAGCCTGCACGACCGGTTCCTCACGACGTACAACATGGCGAACCTGGTCATCCAGGCCGCCTCGATCTGCGTCCTCGCCATGGGCCTGGTGTTCGTCCTCCTCCTCGGGGAGATCGACCTGTCCGCCGGTGTCGCCGGTGGCGCCTGCGCGACGATCACCGCCCTCGCGATGATCGACCACGGCTGGACCTGGTGGGCAGCCACGCTGGCCGGGATCACGGTCGGTGCCCTGATCGGCCTGGCCATCGGCCTGCTGGTCGCCTACCTGGGGATTCCCTCCTTCGTGGTCACGCTGGCCTTCTTCCTCGCGCTGCAGGCCGTGCCCCTCAAGCTGATCGGCGCCGGCGGATCCCTCCGCTTCAACGACGAGGTCCTGCGCGGCCTGTCGATCAAGAACGTGCCCGTCACGGCGGGCTGGATCGTCGCGCTCGTGATCGTGCTGGCGTTCGCGGCCCTCTCGCTGTGGCGCCACACCTCGCGCGTGCGCAAGGAGCTGACCCACAAGCCGCTGCTGCTCGTGATCCTGCAGATCGCCGTCCTCGCCGCCATCGTGCTCGGCCTGACCGCCCTGCTCAGCCGCAACCGCGCGCCGAACCCGCTGGTCTTCAACATCAGCGGCATCCCGTGGGTCGCGCCCGTCGTCATCGCCCTGCTGGTGTTCTGGACCTTCGTCCTCACCCGCACCCGCTTCGGACGCCACCTGTACGCCGTCGGCGGCAACGCCGAGGCAGCCCGCCGGGCCGGCATCAACGTCAACCGCATGAAGATCGCGGCCTTCGTGATCTGCTCCGGCATGGCAGCGATCAGCGGCATCCTCGCGGCGTCGTACACCGGGAAGGTGTCGCCGGGCTCCGGCGGCGGCAACGAGCTGCTGTACGCCGTCGGCGCCGCCGTCATCGGTGGGACCAGCCTCTTCGGCGGCCGCGGCCGGGCGATCGACGCGGTCGTCGGCGGCCTGGTCATCGCCACGATCCCCAACGGTCTCGGCCTGCTCAACCAGGCCAGCTACATCAACTTCCTGGTGACCGGCGGGGTCCTGCTGCTCGCGGCCAGTGTCGACGCGGTCTCGCGGCGTCGGCGCTCGTCGGCGGGCGTGTAGCGGAGATGATGTCGCCACCATGACAGCTGCGACTCGTGGCGCGGGCACCAACCAGGAAGGCGTCCGCCGCCACAATCTCGGGACCCTCCTCCGCCACGTCCACGACACCGGCGAGCTCTCCCGCGCCGAGCTGACCGGCCGGATGGGCCTCAACCGCTCGACGATCGCCGCGCTGGTCAGCGAGCTCGACACGCTCGGCCTGATCGAGCACTCCTCGCCGGCCACGAGCCGGCGGGGAGCGGGCCGGCCGTCGGCGGGCGTGCGGATCCGCGAGGACGGTCCCTACGTCGTCGCGGTCGACCTCGGCGTCGACAACGCGGTCGTCGCCCGGGTCGGCCTCGGCGGCAAGATCTGGCACCGCGCGGCGGCGCCGATCCCGGAGGACCCCGAGGCGTGGATGGTCGGCGCGACCATCGCGACCCTCGTGCGCCAGGTGGTCGCGCTGTCCCCGGCCGACGCTCCCCTGCTGGGCATCGGCCTGGCCGTCCCCGGCCTCGTGCGGCGCAGCGACGGGCTGATCCGGCACGCCCCGAACCTCAACTGGCACGACGTGTCCTTCGGCTCGATCGTCCTCGCGGCGCTCGCCCTCGACGTACCCATCGCGCTGGGCAACGACGCCGACCTCGGCGCCCTCGCCGAGCACCGGCGCGGTGCGGCGGTCGCCGTCGACGACCTCGTCTACCTCTCCGGCAACGTCGGCGTCGGTGCCGGGGTGATCACGAGCGGCCACCGGCTCGAGGGTGTCGCCGGGTACGCCGGCGAGGTCGGCCACCTCTACCACGACCCGCGCGGCCTGCCCTGCCACTGCGGCAGCCGGGGCTGCTGGGAGACGGTCGTCGGCGCGCCGGCGATCGCCGAGGCGCTGCGTTGCTCCCCCGACCAGGTGCCCCGGCTCGGCGAGATCCTCGACGAGATGACGACGGCGCCGCGTGAGCTGCGGTCGATCGCCACCGACCTCGGCCGGGGCCTCGGCGCGGTCGTCAACATCTTCAACCCCAGCCTCGTGATCCTCGGCGGCTACTTCCTGCCGCTCTTCCGGCTCTGCCGGGCCGAGGTGACCGCCGGCCTCGGCGACCGGGCCCTGATGCCGGCCCGCGACTCCGTGCGCCTCACCCTGCCCGGCCTCGGCAACGACTCCGTGCTCCTCGGCGCGGCCGAGATGGCCATGGAGCCGGTCTTCACCGACCCGGTCGCGAGCCTCGGGTCCGCCATCACCGACGCCCCTGCCCGACTGGCCGGCTAGTCAGATGAGGTCGAGGGTGCCGGCGAGGACGTCCTCGAGGGCCCGCTCGGCGGCGCCGGTGGAGGCGGAGCCGGTGCCGAGCTCGCCGAGGCGGAGGTCCGGTACGCCGAGGCTGCTGCTCGCGAGGGTGGCGGCGAGCTCGGCGGTGGCGGGCGCGAGGACCAGGTCGCCGAGGGGCGCGAAGTAGCCGCCCAGGACGATCGTGCCGGGGTCGGCGACGCCGGTGACGATGGCGAGGCCGCGGCCGAGCCAGCGGCCGACCGACGCCACACCCTCCTGGACGACGACCGACGACGGCCCCTCGGACCGGGCCGCCGCGGCGACCGCCGCCGCGGTCTCCTGGGGAGTGCCGACCTCCTCGAGGCCGACGGCAGCGAGCAGCGCGTGCAGGCCCACCGATGCCTCCCAGCAGCCGGTCCGGCCGCAGCCACAGGGGGCTCCCGGCTCACCGACCGGCAGGTGGCCGACCTCGCCGGCGAAGCCGCGGGCGCCGCGCACCAGCCGGCCGTCGTCGACCAGACCGGCACCGATGCCGACGGTGCCGGTGAGGTACAGCAGGTGGGCGGCTCCGCGACCGGCCCCGTGGTGGAGCTCGGCGAGCGCCGAGCAGTCCGCGTCGTTGGTGACCCTGGTCCGGCCGGACCAGCCGAAGGCGGCGTCGACGGCGTCGGCGACCGCGGTGCCGGTGGCGTCGTCGAGGTTCGGCAGCCACACCGCGGTCCGGTCGTCGCCGTCGACGAGCCCCGGTACGGCGACCGTGGCGCCGACCGGCTCCAGGCCCTCGCCGGCGAGGTCTACCGCGAGCTCCCGGGCCAGGCCCGCCAGCGCGGCGACGACGTCGCGCCCGCGGACCGGCCGGGTCGTCTCGCGGCGCACGGTGCCGGCGAGGTCGAGGGCCACCGCGGCGACGTACTCGACGTTGACCTCGAAGCCCAGACCGACCGGGCGCCCACCGTCCAGCGTCAGGAGCAGGCCGGGCCGGCCACGCTCCCCGTTGCGGACCTGCTCGAGCTCGCGGACGACGCCCGCCTCCTCGAGCCCGGCGGCGATGGTGCCGACGGTCGCCTTGGCCAGGCCGGTCCGGGACGCGAGCTCGGCCCGCGAGCCCGGTCCGTCCACCCGCAGCGACCGGACGACGGCCGCGGCGTTGCGCCGCCGCAGCGACTCGGCGCCGGCAGGCTCAGCCACGGACACCGTAGAGGTGCTCGAGGGCGAGCTGGTCGAGCTTCTCCATCGCCACCTCGCGCTGGGCGAGCGCGTCGATCGCGTCGGCGTCGGGCAGCGGCCAGTCCGCCAGTCCACGCCATCCCTCGCCGTCGTCCAGCGTGGGCCGGGCCAGCTCCGGCAGCTCGGCCTCGACGAGTGCGGCCTGCACCTCGGGGTCGGCGCGGAAGGCGGTCACCTTGTCGCGCAGGATGAGGTAGTTGTCGATGCAGGCCTTCGCCGAGGCCCAGACACCGGCCTCGGTCTCGGGCCGGACCGGCTTGTAGTCGAAGTGCACCGGACCGTCGTACCCACCGGCGAGCAGGGTGTCGACCACCCAGAACGCTCCGCGGACGTTGCCGGCGCCGAAGCGCAGGTCCTGGTCGTACTTCGGACCGTTCTGGCCGTTGAGGTCGATGTGGAAGAGCTTGCCGTGCCACAGCGCCTGGGCGTAGCCCGCGGCGGCATTGAGCCCGGCCATCTCCTCGTGCCCGATCTCCGGGTTGAGGCCGACCAGGTCGGGCCGGTCGAGCGTCTCGATGAAGGCGAGCGCGTGGCCGACGGTCGGGAGGAGGATGTCGCCGCGCGGCTCGTTGGGCTTGGGCTCGATGGCGAAGCGCAGGTCGTAGCCCTGGTCGGTGACGTACTCACCGAGCACGTTGAAGGCCTCCTGGTAGCGGTCCAGCGCCGCGGGCACGTCCTTCGCGGCGCCGTACTCGGCACCTTCGCGACCGCCCCAGCAGACGTAGACCTTCGCGCCGAGCTCGGCGGCGAGGTCGAGGTTGCGCATCACCTTGCGGATGGCGAAGCGGCGCACGTCGCGGTTGTTCGAGGTGAAGCCGCCGTCCTTGAAGACCGGGTGCGTGAACAGGTTGGTGGTCGCCGTCGTGACGACGAGGCCGGTGTCGGCGAGGCCCTTGCGGAAGCGGTCGATGATGCCGTCGCGGGTGGCGTCGTCGGCGCCGAACGGGATCAGGTCGTCGTCGTGGAAGTTCACGCCGTAGGCGCCGATCGCGGCGAGCTGCTCGAGCGCGTGGACCGGGTCCATCGGGGCGCGGGTCGCGTCGCCGAAGGGGTCGCGCGCCTGCCAGCCGACGGTCCAGAGACCGAAGGAGAACTTGTCGGCGGGGGTGGGGACGGGTCGGTTCATCGTGGCTTCCTCGGACTGGTCGGGCTTCAGGGCTGGGCGAGACGGTCGCGGAGCGCGGCGTAGCGCTCGCGCACCGACGGATCAGTGGGTACGACGGGCAGGGTGGCCTCGGTCGGCAGCGGCCAGGCCGGCGGCTCGGCCGCCCCGGACAGGGCCCACGCCGCCTGGCGGGCGGCGCCCCGGGCGACGTACTCCCCCGGCGCGGGCAGCAGCACCGGCCGGCCGAGGATGGCGGGGGCGAGCGCGCGCACGGCCTCGCTGCGGGTGGCACCGCCGACCATCAGCACGCGTCGCGGCTCGGCGCCGGTCTCGGCGACGAGGGCGTCGACCGCGTCGGCGAGCGAGCAGAGCAGGGCCTCGACGGCTGCCCGGGCGAGGTCGGCGCGGGTCGTGGCGGGCGTGAGCCCGGTCCAGGTGCCGACCGCGTCGGGTCGGTTCGGCGTGCGCTCGCCGCCGTAGTACGGCGACAGGGTCACCCCGCCCGCACCGGGCGTGGAGGCGAGCGCGAGGGCGGACAGCTCGTCGTGGTCGACGCCGAGCCAGCGCGCCTGCAGGTCGAGGATGCCGGCGGCGTTCATCGTGGTGACCATCGGCAGGTAGCCGCCGGCGGCGTCGGCGAAGCCGGTGACCGTGCCGGTGCCGTCCGCCACCGGGTCGGGTACGACGGCCGAGGCCACCCCCGACGTACCGATGGAGACGAGCACGTCGCCGGCCGTCAGCGGCATCCCGAGCGCGGCGCCCATGTTGTCGCCGGTGCCGCCGGCCACCACCTGTCCGGCGGGGGTCGTGGCCGCCGCGGCGCCGGCCGCGACGACGACGGGCAGGTCGGCGTCGTGGCCGAGGGCGGCGGCGAGCAGGTCGTGGCGCCAGGTGCTCGTACGGGCGTCGAAGTAGCCCGTGCCGGAGGCGTCGCCGCGGTCGGTGAACGGCGCGGTGCCGGGGGCGGACAGGTGGCGGGACACGTAGTCGTGCGGCAGCAGCACCTGTCGCACCTGCGCCGCCTCGGCCGGGGCGTGGTCGCGCAGCCAGCGCAGCTTGGTGCTGGTGAAGGACGCGACGAGCACGCTGCCGAGCGCATCGGCGCAGGCCTGCGGACCGCCGAGCTCGGCGACCAGCTCCACGGCGGCCGCGGCGGAGCGGGTGTCGTTCCACAGCAGGGCGTCCCGGACGGGCTCGCCGTCGGCGTCCAGCGCGACCATGCCGTGCTGCTGGCCGGCGACGGCGACCGCCTCGGCGCGCTCGAGGAGGCCGGCGGTCGCGGTGTCGACGGCGGCCAGCCAGGCGCGGGGGTCGACCTCCGTCCCGGGCGGGTGCGGGGCGGACTGCTGGGCCACGACCGTCCCGTCGTCAGCATCGACGAGGACGGCCTTGGTGGACTGCGTCGAGGAGTCGACGCCGAGGACGAGCGGCACGACTCCTATTTAGTACGAGACTTGAACTTAAGTCAAGGCGCCCGGCGAGACACCCCTGCGTCGCGCCCGCCAGGCCTGGAAGCGGGCCCATCCGCGACGGACCAGCTTCCACGCCATCCACAGCACCAGCAGGCTCAGCACGAGCAGCACCAACGCGACCACCGCGGCCGCGACCGGGTGGTTGACGGCGAACCAGATCACCGCGAGGACCAGCAGGTCCTCGCCGATGCTGACCGCGATATTGGTGAACGGCTCCGGCGAGGTGTTGACCGCGATTCGCGTGCTCGTCTTGATCGCGTGCGACGCGAGCGCGCTCGTGCCGCCGACCGAGCCGCCGACCAGGTCGTTGATCGCGTTCGTGTCCCCCGCGATGAGCACCCCGACCGTCCCGCCGACCATCGGACGGATCACCGTGGAGACGACGTCCCACACCGTGTCGACGAAGGGCACCTTGTCGGCGACGAACTCGAAGGCGTACATCACCGCCGCGGCAGCCAGCACCTCCCACTTGCCGAGGGCGTCGGGGATGTCCGCGAACGAGCCGAACCGGTCGGCGAGCCCCAGCACGAGCACCACGAGATAGCTGTTGATCCCGCTGGCCCATCCCGAGGAGAAGGCGAGGGCGAGTGATTCCACCGCGCAAGCGTAAGGGTCGGCCGGGACGGGGTACTGCAGGCCGATGAGCACGGAGATCCCCGAGAACGACCCCGAGCAGTACGACGACTACAGCGTCGACGACGAGGACCAGCTCCAGCCGGAGGACACCCTGGTCGGCGACGACGTGGAGGACGAGCTGGACCGCGGGTACTCACCGCCCGAGCGGTACTCCCCCGCCCAGCGCTACGGCACCACGCCGTGGGAGCAGGCGCACGACCGGCCGCTCGACGAGCGCCTCGCCGAGGAGGTGCCGGAGCCGGACCCGACCGCCGTGGCCGACGAGGACGAGGACGGGGTGCCGCACGAGGCCGACGAGGAGGGCATCGAGGTCGGCGACGCGCGGGCCGGACGCCTGGTCGCGCCGGACGAGGGCGTGCGCGACGACACCGAGAAGGACCTGGTGGCCGAGGACGTCGGGATCGACGGCGCCGCGGCCAGCGCCGAGGAGGCCGCCATGCACGTCGTACCGGAGGACGAGCTGGGCGCGTCCGACTGAGGCGGCTCAGCGCACGTCGAGCCAGACCATCCGGTGGTCGGAGGTCGGGAACGGATAGGCGCCGGTCAGGCGGTACAGCGGGTCGGTGGTCGCCGGCCAGAACACGCCGCCGCCCAGGACCTTCAGCCGGCGCGAGGGCAGCACGTAGTCGACGCGCAGGTTGCCGGGCGCGCCGTCGGCGAAGTCGGCGGTGTCGAGGTCGGGGTCGCCGGTCTGCGTGAGGTTGGCGCCGCCCTGCAGGGCGGCCGCCTCCGGCGCCCCCGCGGACGACGGGGCGAAGCGGCTGTTGACCAGCGGGTGGTCGAGCAGCTGCAGCACGGCGTCGTCGACGGAGTCGCCGTCCTCGGGATCGGCGTTCTGGTCGCCGGCGATGACGAACGTCGATCCGGGGCGCAGCCCGCCGCGGACCCCGGCGTCGTCGTACAGGTAGCGGCTGCGGGCCGGACCGGAGACGTAGTCGGCCCAGAACCGGATCTCGTCGTGGTTGCGGGTGCCGTTGCGGTCCTCCGCGCCGTCGAAGGTCGGCGGGGTCGGGTGCGAGACGAGGAAGTGGACGGTGCGCCGGCCGACCTCGATCGGCAGGTCCCAGTGCGACTTGGAGGAGAGGCGGAGGACGGCCTGCTCCTGCGGCGAGTACCAGTCCGCAGGCGCGGCGGTCGCCGGGTCGTCCGGCAGCAGCGCGCCGGGCATGTCCTTCCAGAGGAAGCGCTGGAAGGTGCGCACGCCGTCGGTGTCGATCGGATACTTCGAGTAGACGACCATGCCGTACTGGCCCGGGAACAGGCCGAAGCCGAAGGCGTCGTCGCCACCGCCGACCTGGCCGTTGTTGTTGAGGTCGAAGCCGCTCGGCACGCCGGTGTTGGAGGGCGCGATGAAGGCGTAGGGGTAGTCGACCGGGGTGGAGCCGTGGTGCGACACCTCGAGGTAGTTGTCGCGGAAGAGGTCGACGGCCTCGGGCGCGTAGTCGAACTCGTTGATGAGGACGACGTCCGGGTCGACCCGCTGGATGGTCTCCGCGACGTTCTGCGCCTGCTGGTCGTCGGGCGTCGAGAGGTCGGCGACGAGCTCTCCCTCGACCGCGCGGTTGAGCGAGGCGTTGAAGGTCGCGAACCGGACCGGCTCCGCGGGGGCGGCCGCTGCGGCAGCGGGCTGCTGCGGGACCGCACCCACAGGCACGGCGAGGGCCGCGAGCGAGGCGACGGCGGCGAGTGGGATCAGGGCAGCAGGGGTGCGTCGCACGAGGGTCCTCCGAGCAGGGTTGGTCGACACCGCGACCCTAGGCCCCACCGCCGACCGTCGCACCCGCTCGCCCGGTGAAGGTTGGATGAACCGTCTGCTCCGGGGATCGCGGGGTACCTCACTTCCGGGCCGGAAGGCCCCATGGAAAGGGAGGAATCGTGGCTTTCATCTTGTGGATCCTGGCCGTCATCCTGGTGGTGTCGGGCATCGTCAGCCTCTTCCGGGGCGAGGTTCTGTGGGGGGTCGTCCTGATCGTGGTCGGACTCCTGGTGGGGCCGGGTGGCGTCAGCATCTTCACCTGACGCACCCCTGGTGCGGCGGGGTCGCTCAGCGGCCCCGCCGCACACCGCCGTAGATCCCCCGGCGCACGATCCACGGCTGCAGCACACGGTCGACGGACCACGCCGGGAACCGGAACGGGTGCCCTGACGGCGCGAACACCCGCAGCCCGTCGGCCTCCGGTCCGAGGACCGATCCCCAGCGCCGCTCCCTCCCCCTGTACGACGCCAGCGGGCGCCCCTGCAGGTGCGCCACCACGTTGCGCGCGACCAGCCGGTCGGCCCGGTTGCGCGCCGAGGTGCGCAGCGCATCGGTCGCCGCGACGTCGCCGACCGCGAAGCCGCCCGGGACCCCGGGCATCCGCAACGTCGGCTCGACCCGCACGAAGCCCTGCTCGTCGAGCAGGTCCGCCGGCAGCCACCCGCTGTTCGGTCGCACCCGGCCGACCGCCCAGAGCACCGCGTCGGCCGTGCTCGCCGGCTGTCCCGTGGACCAGGCCACCGGCCCGGTCGTGATCTCGTCGGCCCCGGACCCGGGCGGCAGCTCCGCGCGGTGCCCCGGGAGCAGCGCGACGCCGGCCGCGGCGAGCCGCCGACGCGCCACGCCCCAGGCCCGCGGGTGGTGGCGCGGAAGGGCCCGCTCCCCCGGGAACGCCAGGCTCACCGACTTCTCCGGCCACCGGGTCGCCACCTGGAGCGCGCTGCCCACCGCCGCCGCCCCGCCGCCGACGACCAGCACGGACGCGGACGCCGCCAACCGGTCGTGGGCCGAGCCGAGCGCCTCGGTGACGTCGGCCTCGGTCTGGAAGCGGGGGTGTCGCCAGAAGCCGTTGCTCACGCCGGTGGCGACCACCAGGACGTCGTACCCGATCGTGCGGTGGCGGGTCGTGACCACCCTTGCCCCGACGTCCAGCCCGGTCAGCTCGTCGTGCACCAGCTCCACGCCGTCGAGCCGCCGGAAGCGCTCGAATCCGATCCGGTAGTCGCGCGCCCACGCGTCGGGGCGGGCCAGCCGCAGGCCGAGCTCCTGGCCGCTGACCAGCCCGGGCTTGCTGGAGATACCGATGACGTCGACATCCGCACGGGCGAGGTGGATCGCGGTCAGCAGGCCGCTGTCACCGAGCCCGGCGACGACGACGCGCGGCCGGCTCATGCCGCCGGACGGCGCCGCGGGGGGCGCGGCACCAGGCGGGGCACCCGGTCGATGATGTCCTGGTACGTCGGTCGCCGCTCCAGGCTGCGCTTCTCCATCATCGGGATGCTGGCCGCCTGGAACATCACCGTCATCGCGACGCCGCCGACGACGAGCCACCACCAGTCCCCCGGCGCGCCGGCGATGCCGAACAGCGCGAGCGACCACCAGAGGGCGACCTCGCCGAAGTAGTTCGGATGCCGCGACCACGCCCACAGGCCCGACTCCATCGCCTGGCCCGGCTGGCGGTTGCGGATGAACTCCCGCATCTGCGCGTCGGCGACCAGCTGCAGCATCGCCGCGCCGATCCCCGTGACCGTGGCGACCGCGTCGAGCCAGTTGACCGGCTCACCGGGGCGCGCCAGCACGGCGTACGCCGGCACGAGCCCCAGGAACACGATCAGCGTCGGCACGAGGTGGATCCCCACCAGGTCGGCCAGCAGCTCGAAGCGACCGGCCCGCTCGCGGACCCCTGGGTAGCGGAAGTCCTCGTGGTGCAGGCCCGGCCAGTCGTACAGCCAGTTGCCGGTCAGGCGCACCGCCCAGACCGCCACGACGACGACCAGGAGCACGGTCCGGCCGTCGTCCACCCCCGCCACGTCGCGCGCGGCGAGGAGCCAGAACCCGACGAGGAACGGCGGCAGCACGCTCCAGTAGGGGTCGTAACAGCTGGAGTTGTGGAGGACCCGGCTGGCGACGAAGACCCCGAGCGTGGCGATCAGGTCGGCGATCAGTCCGTCGAGCCACAGCCACTCGGTGTCGGGGCCGGCGAGGAGCCACAGCGTCGCAGCGACGAAGGCGATCAGGTAGGCGATGCCCACGCGGGCGAGCGAAGCGGTCTTGCTCATCCGCACAGGTTAGTAGAACGTGTTCTAGAACGACAGGGCTTCGGGGTCACCGACGGGGACGGCGGTCCGCGTGGCGTCGCTTGGCGTCGTACATGCGCACGTCGGCGACGCGCAGCAGCTCGTCGGCATCGTGCCCGTCGGCACCGACGAGGGCGGAGCCGATGCTGACGCCCACGCCGACGTGCAGCGCGAAGGGGTGGCCGTCGAGCGTTGCCTGGACGGCCTCACGCAGTCGCGTGGCGACGTCGTCGTGCGTGACGCCCGGCTCGAGGCGGACCACCAGCACGAACTCGTCACCGCCCATCCGGGCCACCGTGTCGTCCGGGCCGACCGATCCGCTGAGCACGTCGGCCACCGCGCACAGCACGCTGTCGCCCGCGGCGTGGCCGAGCTCGTCGTTGACGGCCTTGAAGCCGTCGAGGTCCAGCATCACGAGAGCCTGGGACGGCCGCCCGGGCGCCGAGGCGGCACTGAGCGCCTCGTCGAGGGCGATCCTGTTCGCGACCCCGGTGAGCGGGTCGACGCGGCCCTGGGCCCGCAGGCGGTCGTGCTCCTCGTGGTGCGGCGTCACGTCGATGAGCGCGTGCAGGCGCATCGGCTCGCCGGCCGGACCGGCGAGCTCGCGGACCCGGACCTCGACCAGCCGGACCTCGCCCTCGCGGGTCACGACCGTCGCAGAGAAGCCGTCGCGTCCCGTCGACGGCTGGTCCCGGGTCGTGAGCCAGCTGCGGACGCTCTGGCCGCGCAGGGAGTCGGCCGGCACGCCCAGCAGCGCCGCGGCCTCCGCGTTGGCGTGCTGCACGAGGTCGTCGACGTCGCTGACCAGGACCGGCGTCGGGGTCGCGTCGAGGACCGAGGTCAGCCAGGCGTTCGACCGCCTCAGCTCGGCCTTCAGCTGCCGGCGCCGCCGGTCGTTGAGCATCCACAGCAGGACCAGCACGAAGCCGGTGCCCGCCAGCAGCCCGGTGACCAGGGGGTCCGCGTGGCCGACCACCGTGCCGACGGCCTCGTCGCGGTCCTGCTCGACCAGCAGCCAGCCGCCGATGGCCGGCACTCCGCTGACCGCCCAGAGGACCCCGTCCGTCCCCCGGCCCGACGCCTCCCGGGCCGCGAGCAGGCGCGGGTCGCGGGTCTGCTCCCCGACCCGCCCGGCGGAGCTCGCCAGGGTGGTGTCGTGCCGGTCGACGACGGTCACCTCGACGCCGTACTGGTCGAAGACGGAGGCGATCTCGGCCTGCAGCCCGGACAGCGCCAGCGTCGCGACGACGAAGCCCTGCACCCGACCACGGTCGTCCCGCACCGCCGCGGCGACCGCGATCGCCCACGTGCGCTGCGCGGTCATCAGCTGGTAGGCCTGCGTGACGTACGCCGTCGTCGACCGGCCCGCCGGGGCGTACCACTCGCGGTAGGCGAAATTGCGCCCGACCACGACGGGCTCCGCCTGCGCGGGCGCCAGGTCGAGCATGGTGCCCTCGGCGTCGTACAACGAGGTGTTGAAGGTCCCCACCGTCGACGAGGCGAGCGTCTCCAGCGCCAGGTCCATCCGCTCCGGGTCCCGGGTCGCCAGCGCCGTGCGCACCGCATCGCTGCGGCTGAACGCGGTGACGACGCCCCGCACCCCACCGAGGCGCATGTCGACGCCGCGGGCAGCGAGCGAGTCGATCGCCGCGAGGCGGTTGCCGGCCGCGGCGGTCAGTGTCTCGTGGCTGTCCTCGTGACCGACGGCGGCGAGCACGGCCACGAGGCCCAGCACCAGCGCCACCAGTCCGCCCAGCACGCGCGGCACGAACCGCTCGAGGAGCGTGAGCCGGTGGGCATCGGGCTCCGCGACGAGCGCGGGCAGGACCACCGCCTCCTCGTCGTGACGGAGCGCCGCTGGTACGACGTCCGACGCCAGCAGCTCCTCGAGCTCCGCCGCCGGCAGGGGCCGGCTCATCAGGAACCCCTGCCCGAACGGGCAGCCCAGGCGCCGCAGCACCGCCACGTGCTGCGGCCGCTCGATCCCCTCGGCGACGACGTGCACGCCCAGCGACAGGCAGAAGCGCACCAACGACTCCGACATCCGGTCGCGGCGGCCACCGGTGCCGAGGTACTGCACGAACGAGCGGTCGATCTTGACCCCGTCGACGTGGAAGCGGCGCAGGTAGTCGAAGCTCGCGTTGCCGGTGCCGAAGTCGTCGAGGGTGACATTGCAGCCCATCGCGGAGAGCTCGGCCAGCACCTGCTCATGCCCCCGACCGGTCTCCGAGAGCAGGGTCTCGGTCAGCTCGACGATGATGGCGTCCATCGGCAGCCCCGCCGCCTCGGTCGCCTCCCGGAACCGGACCGGCAGCAACGGGTCGTCGAGGTCCGCGGGCGACAGGTTGATCGCCAGGCACAGCCGCCGGCCGGCGGGCAGGCGACGCCAGTCCGCGACCTGCCGGGCCGCCAGCGCCAGCACCATCTCGTCGAGGTGCACGACCAGGCCCGACTGCTCCAGGACCTCCAGGAACGCGGCCGGCTGGAGGAGCTCGTCGCTCTCGGCGTCGTACACGCGGGCGAGGGCCTCGACGGCGACCATCTCGCCGGTACGGAGGTCGTAGCAGGGCTGGTAGTGGACGACCACGTCACCCTGCTCGAGGGCGTGCGCGAGCCGCTCCGCAGTCATCTCCCGCGCAGCTGCCGCTCCCATGACGCCCCCACTCCGGGCCCGCCGACCGTGCTCCCGAGGCGGTCGGGCCCCGGCCAACCATGCTAGGAGCGGGGGTCGGTGGGCTCAGGTGGTTTGGGGCGTGGTTGGGACTTTGGTCCCGGGAGTCCCGACCGATCGTCGGCGCGGCGGGGTGTCGGGCGGTGGTACGGCGTCGTGGCCGGGCTTGGGCCAGTGAAGTGATGTGGAGCCTTTCACCCAGAATGACGCGCCCCGCTGAATGTCGGGTCTTTGTCAGGCAGCGATGCGCCGGTACCGGAGTGCGCGAATCTGTCGCCCGACGCGGCGCCAGGGGTGCGGGAGGAGCATGGCCTCGTATAGGAAGCCGGGACGTCGTAGTAGTCATAGGTGCCGCCGCTGCGAAACCTGACCCGCAGGATGCGCGTGACGTGGTCGTAGCCCACGAAGGCGACGTTGTCGGAGACGACGGGGACTAGGTTCATGTTCCTCTCCTCTGGTCGAGGTTGTTCAGCCGCGGGTCCGGTTGGGGACCCAGTGGATGCGCCCGTCCTTGAGCCAGTAGTGGCATCTGTGTTGGCCTTGGTAATCGATGGACGGGTGGAGGGACGGCCGGCCGGTCTCGTCAGTGGTGACCGTCCAGCGGGTTCGCGCGGGGTTGGCCAGGTTCAGCTCGATGGTGTGGCCGCGTCCGCAGGGGCAGTCGAGAAGCGCCCATTTCGGTGTCGTCGCACCGAGGAGGTAAACGCATCGGGGGTGCAGGTCCTCGGGCAGTTCGGCTCGGCGGGCGACGGCAATGACCCGGGGCATGCGGGACTTGGCGTGGGCATTCCGCGTTCGCCGGTAGGCCCGGACGGCGCCGATCTGGGTGCGGGCGAAAAGGCGCTTCACTGGAGCACCCCGGCGAGGTCGAGGTACGGGGCGCGGGTGCCGCGGCCGATGAAATCCGGGTTGGTGCAGAAGCATCCGAGGCGCGGAGACCGGGCGTTACGGCGCAGCTCACCAAGGTGGGAGCGGAGCAGCAGTTCGGTGGCGTCGGTCTTCCCTAGGCCGGTCAGGCGCAGGAGGAACTCGGTCGCCGCGAGCGCAGCAACGCTGGTGGTGAGGGTGACGACCGCGGGCTGCGGGGTCTCGGCGGCTTGGACGTACCCCTCGCCGGCGAGACGCTTACGGGTCTCCGGGTCGAGGTTCTCCGCCGCGGCGAGCGCGGGATCGACCCGGCGCCGGCACAGCAGGCACGCCGTACCGGGAGCGACCCAGGTGACGCGCTGCTCGATCTGGACCCTCCGGGTCCCGTCCTCGCCCTCGGTTGGGGCGACCAGGACGGCGACGTCGATGACCGGCGCGATGTGCGCGAACGCCCACCGGTTCAGGATAAGGCGGGCGCCGTGCCCGTCGACGCAGCTGAATACGACGTCGGCGTGGGCGATCGCCGCGATCGCGTCCGGGTGGTTCAGCGGCTTGTCGATGCGGATCACCGGTGTGCCGAGCCCGATGGCGTCTAGGTGGTCGCCGAGGGCGTCCACCTTGAGCCGGTCGACGTCCTCGGTCGTGATGCCGTGACCGCGGGTCGGCGTCGGGTCCGTGACGACGTCGTCGTCGACGACCACGAGCTCGCCCAGTCCGAGGCGCGCGACCTGGACAGCGACCGCTGAGCCGGTGCCGCCGCCGCCGATGATGGCGGCGCGGACGTGCTTGAGGGTGCGGTTGCCGTCGGGACCGAGCATCCGGATCTGCCGGTCGAACACCGACAGGCGCTCCTTGGTCGACTCCTCGCCGTCTGCGCTGGGCGGCAGGTACAAGTGGAGGCCGGCGCCAGCGACGCGGACGGCGTCGATAACGACGAACTCCGGCGCGCGGGCGTTGAACTCCTCACCGAGGTCGAACAGGCGCGCGGCGACTTCCGGAGCGTCCGGAGTGCCGGCGAGGACGACGGCCGCGTAGTACTTCGCGCCGAACGCTCGGGCGGAGATGGCCAGGTCGATGTCGACCTGGTCGTCGTAGGTGGAGAACTTGGGCATGCCCTGCGGGTGGGTGTGCACGAACACAGGGACCTGGTTGCACGCGGCCGCCGCACGGAACGCAGGCACCCAGCCCGTGGAGGAGATCGACAGGCCCATCGGACCGCGCACGGCGTACGCCACCTCGGGGACCGGGGTGATCGTCTGGGCGACGAGCGTGACGCGCTGATCGACCTTGGTGCCTTCAGCGTCAGCGGTCGTCACGGTGGTCGCTGGGGCCTCAACGAAGGAGGTCGCGACGACCGCCGCGGTTTCGTCACGGGCTCCGAGGGCAGCGACGAGCGGGGTGAACTGGTCCTCGGTGAACGCGATGCGGCTCGACATCAGTTGCCGCCCGCCATCGCCAGGGCCCGGCGGACGTACGCGAGGTACGTCTCGAGGTTGTCGATGCCCGGGCGCCACTGACCCCCGATGTGGCGACTCCACCGCTGCCAGGACCGGCCGAGGTAGTTCTCGATCTGCTCGGTGCCCGGGATAGCCACGCCCTTAGCCGTCAGGGCCGGCGCGACCCAGAACATGTCCGGGGTCGCATCGGGGAACCCGATCGGCAGGCGCAACAGGAGGTCGACATGGCGCTGGTCAAGTCCAGGGGTCGGGAAGTCGGCGAGGACCACGTTGACGAAGCCGTCGGAGACCTCGACCGAGTGGCTGTAGCCCAGCGACTCGAGGAACGACTGGTCTTGTTCGCGGAGGACCACCACGAGCGGACCCATCGGTCAGGCCCCACCGCTCGGGTTGGTGCCCTGGCCGGGGTTGATGACGCGCGGCACGGTGAAGAACCGCATGTTGTTCTCCAGTTCGACGACCTCGCCGTCCTCGATGAGCTTGTCGAGCTCGTCGACGATGTCGAGCCACAAGTCGCGGTCGCTGCTGACTGGCGGCGACGGCACCAAGCGCAACTGCGCGCCCGTGAGCTTGTCCCCCTCGGGGTGGTACTTGGTCCCGTCGATGTAGATCGGCGTCTTCCCCGACGTCGAGTCCTTCGCCTTCTTGGTGTCCTGAGACATGGATCCTGCTCCTGTGTCTTGACGGGATCCGCCACTGTCTGTGAAAGAAAACCCGTGTTCGCAGTTGCGAACACTTCGAAGGTAGCACATTGCGTTCGCAACAGCGAACGACCTAAACTCAAGTCAAGATGCCGACTTCCCAGCTCGAACTTGCGCGCGACCTGTGCCCAGGCGTGCCCGACGCCGTGCTCGTAGAGAGCCTCGTTGAAGTGCTCGGACAGAAGCTGGACCTCGAGCCGCCGATAGATCTCCATCGAGTTGCGAGCTTCCAGGGCGTCAAGGACATTCAGGTCGCTGAGATGGACTGGGCGGGAATGCTGGCGCCCTCAGAGAGCGGCGGATTCATCATCAAGGTGCGCAGCGCGGACCGACCGCACCGAAGGAACTTCACCATCGGGCACGAGATTACGCACACACTTCTCCCTGGGTACGCCGTCATTCAGCATCGTTGCGGAGGGCTTGGAACCCGTAGCCTCCACGGCAACCGACACCTTGAGAACCTCGCCGACATAGGAGCCGCCGAGTTGCTGCTGCCTCGGCGGTTCCTTCAGCCCATCTTCGCGGACCTGGCTTTCGACATGAGTGCAGTCAAGGATGTCGCTGACAGGCACCACGCAAGTTTGGACGCGACGCTTCGACGGCTCCTTCACCTGACGAGCCGGCACGCCATCGTCGTCGACCTTCGCCAATCGGTATTGCCTGATGGCCGCACGCTCACCACGATCCATCGCGTGTTTAGTAACAGCGAATGGTGTCCGATCGCGCCCCTTCAACTGCACGGGAAGAGGGTCCCCCCGATGCACCCAATTAACGAGGTTCTTGGCTGCGCCGAAGCGGCCGACGTCGTCGACCTTTCCTTTCTTCACACGGCCACCCCAACAGCCCACATCTCGGCAATTTCCGATCCCTACATCGACAACGAAGGAAGAACTGTGATGCGTTCACTCGTCCTCGCTACGCCACGCCAAACCCAGTCTGTCCACGCCCCCGGCCACGGCCGGCTGCCTGCAGCGAGCTGACGACCACCATGTCTCCGCACAACCAAAGACTGACGTCTGCAACGAACTTGCTCGAGCGTCTTGATTCGGATGAGACCAACGCCGAGGAAATCGGCGCGCGAATCACGAATCTCCGCCATGACAAGGGCCTATCGCTTAGTGAGCTCGCGTCGATCGCGACAGTGAGCAAGTCCTATCTCTCGACTGTAGAGAAGGGCAGCGGCAGTCGCCCGGGCGCTGCGTTTCTCCACAAGATCGCGCAAGCGCTGGGCGTGACTCTCGCAGATCTCGTCGGCCGGGAATTGGTCGCCGACTCTCCAGGCATTCCGGCTGCATTGCAGGAGTTGGCGTCCGAACGGAATCTTCCGGCTCGCGATGTCGAGATGCTGGCCGGCATCGCGTTTCGTGGTGAAGCCCCGAAAACGAGGGAGCGATGGGAGTTCATCTACAACGCGATCAAGAGCAGCGCCGCAATGGATTCAGACGTCAAGTAGTTCGCGTCCAGATCACCTGAATCCGATACGTGCAAGAGTTCTGGTCCGCCACGAGCCGGCGTCAGCTCGCTACCTTGCCGGCGCAGGGTCGTTCATTGGTGCCACATCAGCCAAGATCCGCTCGGCGGCGGCTGGGCGGACAAGCGTCCGGTCGAACTCGCTCACGCGGGCATCGTTTGATCTGGCTCTTCGCTGACTGTACGAGGTATTGGCAGGCTCTAGCAGGATTCGACGGGTCGGCAGTGTTCGCCGCGAGAGTGCGGGAGCCCGCCGCTGAAGCGGCAAGGCCGCAACTGCGCGACTTCTCTCGGCGCGGAGGCCAGCGCCCCGCAGATCAGACCGGGGCGTGCCGGACGCTAGCGATGATCTGCTCCAGCCAAGTGACGAGTGGCTGGAGGGCCATTGGGAGCGGATCTCCAAGAGCAAGGCAATCGTCCAGCAAGTACGGCGCAAGATGCGGCTCAAGCTTGCCGCTCTTCTTGCGATTCGAGTTCCATCCCCTTGAGCCCATCCAGCTCGCCAACTGCTCGTAGGCGTCAGGGGCTGTCGACAAGGTGCTGGCGAAACTAGCGTCGATGGATCCGTCGCGTCCGGGGCCCAGAGCGGCGACAACGCCGGCGACACCGAGGGCGTCGAGGAACAGTCCCTCCAAGTCCGAGGACAGGACGAAGACATCGAACGGCGACAACAAGTGGTTCAACTTCTTCTGGTTGGCGAAGGCCTGGGATGCGGTCGTACTGGCCTGGTCAGCCTGCTGCATGATGCTGTCGCGTTCGGCCTTGCTCGGTTGCTGATGGCGTGAGGCGAGGATGTTCAGAACTTCGCGCTTGCCACTGCCCGCCGTGCGGACCGCGTCCCCGTCGACGATCACGTAGGAGCGGATACCAAAGACATTGGCGAGCTGCACGAGGTACTGGATCTTGCCTACACCACCCGCTTCGATAACGGTTACCCCCAGCGCATAATGGCCGCCGGGAGCGGCGCAGGCACGGCTCAGGAGCCTCTCCACGACTGAGTAGTCGCCCTCGCCTTCCACGAACACCACCGCGTTCGCGAAGACCAGTTCGCTGTTGGCTGCCGAGCAATAGCGACTCAGACGTCCGGCGTCCGTCGGGTCGAGGACGGGCTTACTTCGTTCATAGGTGGTACCGCCACTCTGGAGGGGAAGCCTTGCGATCCGGGAGATGTCGAAGGAATCGACGAGCACCGAGCTGTGCGTCGTGACGAGGACTTGGGCGTCGTCGGCAATGTCCCCGATGATCTTGGCCATCGCGCGCTGGGTTTGCGGATGCAGGAAGGCCTCAGGTTCCTCGATGGCGAACATGAGGTTCGCCCCCGTTTGAGCCTCCTTGCTCGCTACGTATCGGAGGATGCCGAGCACTAGGGCGGACTGGAAGCCAGTTCCGCGCTCCGAGACAGCGACCGGCGCATCGGATCCGCTCTCGATCAAGGCGGACTCGAGCATCCCCCGCAGCGCGGCGCGGGGCTCGGGCAATTTGAAGCGCACCTCCGACTCTTGGAAGGGCAGGTCGGCGACGATCGCCGCCGCAGATTGATCGAGCGTCTCCCGTACCAGTGTCTCGAGCGGCTCCATCTGGTCGCGGAACTGCTGTTGAAGACCGGTACTGCGTGAGCTACCGGTGCGGATCAAGATGGCCTCGAGCGTGTCCAACAGGCGCGCGAGGGACTCCGGTTCATTGCGGTCGACGTCGCCGGCGACGCGGACAGAGGGGATCTTGACGAAGTGGAACCGGTTCAGGACCTCGAGGTAGAGACGTCGCGCGTCATCTGCCGTCACTCGCTGCGAGGTCTCGTAGGACACGGCACCGCCACGGCTGCACCGCACCTTGATCCAGAACCGGTTGTCGCGGCGCAGAATCGGGGCGAAGGCCGTGCGTTCGTCCTCGGTCAGATCGGTGAACCAGACCTGGATACTGGACAGGGTTCGGGCTCCAAGGTCCCGGTAGTAGGCATTGCGAGGCAACAGGCCGCGCAGGCTCTCGCCCGTCGGATCGGCGAAGAATGCCTCTAGCAGCCGAACCGCCGACGACTTGCCGGCGTTGTTCGGCCCGGCAACGAGCTGGATTGCCGTATCGACCTCGAGCTTGAGTGACTTGAATCCCAAGAATCGCTCGACATCGAGCTCGCAGACACGCACCCGGAGAATTTAGTTGCTGCCGAAGCGCCGCGCGGATGTTCAGCAGGAACGAGGCGCGAGCCCGGTGACGACCGGCCGCTTCGCCCCCGAGGCCGAAGAGCCTGCGTCACCTGTGCCGCGGCCCAACCCTGGGTCCGCCGGTGCGCTCGAGCCGCGCCTCGTCGCCAAATCGGGCCGGGTCGATGGCTCTGGTGGCCGATGTCCGGACGAAGGCAGACACGCCTTCCGCTCAGGGCTCCGCAGTCCACAAGCAGATTCCTGCCCCATGTGGAATGCCGCGCACTCGATTCCCGAGGTACGTCACACCGCCGCCAATGCTGCTCGATCGGAACAGCGCCAGCGGGTAGTCCACAACAGCCCACCGCCCCTTGCGCGGATATTCGAACAGATGTACGATCGGCCCACGGCCGCAAGGCGGGGTGCAACGAGAGGCCCCGGGGACCTGAGGTCGATGTCCAACAGGACATGGCACGCACCTTCCTGGTGCGGAGCCGCTGCACCGGACGGTGCCTCCTGGCGGGCGACAAGTCAGTTTGTCGCGCCTGCCCGAGGAGTTCCGCCAGATGTCCGTCGCCGTCGTCGCACCGCCGCACCCGGTCCTCGGGTGTGCGGCCGAGATGCGTGCGGCGCTGGACGCGGTGGCGGCGGTGCAGCCGACGTACATGAGCACCGCCGACAAGCAGACGGCGCTCGTCGAGCTGGCGCGCATCGAAGGGCGGGTCGCCGAGCTGCGGATGCGGGTCCTCGCGGCCTCGGGCGAGGTCGGGGAGGAGTCGGGAGCCCGGGATGCTGCGGCGTGGCTCGCGCACGCGACGCAGGCGGAGCCCGCCACCACCCGGTCCGACGCCGTGCTGGCCGAGCGACTCGAGCGCCGGCCGCTGGTGGCGGCCGCGATGCGCGAAGGGCGCGTCTCCCCTGCCCAGGCACGCGTTGTCGCCGCCGTCCTCGAGGACCTCCCTAGCCGCCCCGGCCAGGAGGTCGCCACCGATGCCGAGACCACCCTCGTCGCGTTCTGCGAGCACTTCCGGCCCAGCGAGCTGCGCCGCCTCGCCCGGCGCCTGCTGGAGGTGGTGGCACCGGAGGTGGCCGAGGCTGAGGAGGCCAAGCGCCTCGAGGAGGAGGAACGACGGGCGCTGGCTGAGGCGTTCCTCAAGTTCCACGACCTCGGCACCGGCCTCACCCGCTTCTGGGGCGCCTTGCCGACCGCCGTCGCCGAGCGGCTGAAGCGCTACCTGCAGGCCTACTCCTCGCCGCGGCGTACGAAGAAGCGCGGCGGACCCTGCGAGGACGACCCCTCCCCCGATCCCGCCGCCCCCACGGGCACCGGCGAACGCGTACCTGCCCACCGGGCCCACGCCCGGGCGTTCGCGGCCCTGCTCGAGCTGCTCGACCCCGACCGCCTGCCCGAACACGGCGGCGACGCCACGACCGTGATCATCACGATGACCCTCGATCAACTGTTGACCGACCTCGCCACCGCGGGGATGGCGTCGACGAGCAATGCCGACGGCGAGATCACCATCTCCGCCGAGGAAGCACGCCGGCTGGCCTGCCAGGCGGGCCTGGTGCCGGTCGTCCTCGACGGCAAGGGGCAGCCGCTCGACGTCGGGCGGGCCAGCAGGCTCTACCGGGCTCCGCAGCGACGGGCGATCCGGCTCCGCGACCGGCGCTGTCGGGCCGAGGGGTGCACGATCCCCGCGGCCTGGTGCGAGGTCCACCACCGCGAGCCGTGGTCCCAGGGCGGGCGCACCGACATCGCCGATGGCGTCTGCCTCTGTTCCCACCACCATCACCTGGTCCACGACCGGGCGTACGACCACCACTGGACAGCCCAGGGCGACGTGAGGTTCCACCGACGGCGGTGACGCAGACGCGCCCTACCGCCCGGACCTCACTCCCACTCGATGGTGCCCGGCGGCTTCGAGGTGATGTCGACGGTGACCCGGTTGATCTCGGCCACCTCGTTGGTGATGCGGGTCGAGATCTTCTCCAGCACGTCATACGGCAGGCGCGCCCAGTCGGCGGTCATGGCGTCCTCGGAGGTGACCGGGCGGAGGACGACCGGGTGGCCGTAGGTGCGGCCGTCGCCCTGGACGCCGACCGAGCGGACGTCGGCGAGCAGGACGACCGGCATCTGCCAGATGTCGCCGTCGAGGCCGGCGGCGGTCATCTCCTCGCGGGCGATCGCGTCGGCCTCGCGCAGGATGTCGAGGCGCTCGCGGGTGACCTCGCCGATGATCCGGATGCCGAGGCCGGGGCCGGGGAACGGCTGACGCTGGACGATCACGTTGGGCAGGCCGAGCTGGGCGCCGACGGCGCGCACCTCGTCCTTGAAGAGCTCGCGCAGCGGCTCGACCAGCTCGAACTCGAGGTCCTCGGGCAGGCCGCCGACGTTGTGGTGGGACTTGATGGTCGACGTACCGGCGCCGTGGCCGGACTCGACGATGTCGGGGTAGAGCGTGCCCTGGACGAGGAAGCCGACCTTCGTGCCCTCGGGCGCGTCCTTGATGACCTCGAGCTCGGCGCCCTCGAAGGCGCGGATGAACTCGCGGCCGATGATCTTGCGCTTCGCCTCCGGCTCGCTGGTGCCGGCGAGCGCGTCGAGGAACTGCTTCTCGGCGTCGACGATGACCAGCTTGGCGCCGGTGGCGGCGACGAAGTCGCGCTCGATCTGCTCGGTCTCGCCCTTGCGCATCAGGCCGTGGTCGACGTAGACGCAGGTGAGGCGGTCGCCGATCGCCTTCTGCACGATCGCGGCCGCGACGGCGGAGTCGACGCCACCGGAGAGGCCGCAGATGGCGCGGCCGTCCGGGCCGACCTGCTCGCGGATGCGCGCGATCTGCTCCTCGGCGATGTTGCCGATGGTCCACGTCTGGCGGCAGCCGGCGATGTCCCACAGGAAGTGCTCGAGGACCTTCTGGCCGTGCTCGGAGTGCAGCACCTCCGGGTGCCACTGCACGCCGGCGAGACCGCGGTCGACGTCCTCGAAGGCGGCGACCGGGGTGACCTCGGTCGAGGCGAGGACGGTGAAGCCCTCGGGAGCGGCCGACACCGAGTCGCCGTGGGACATCCACACGTTGTGCTCGGCGGGGATGCCCTCGAGCAGCGTGCCGCCCGTGCCGACGGTCACGCGGGTGCGGCCGTACTCGCGGGCGCCGGTCGCGGAGACCGTGCCGCCGAGGCCGCGGGCCATCAGCTGGAAGCCGTAGCACATGCCGAAGACGGCGGGGCCAGACGTGAAGACGGCCGGGTCGATCGCCGGCGCGCCCTCCTCGTAGACCGACGACGGGCCGCCGGACAGGATGATCGCCTTCGGGTTCCGCGCGACCATCTCCGCGATCGGCATCGTGTGCGGCACGATCTCGGAGTAGACCCGCGCCTCGCGCACCCGGCGGGCGATCAGCTGGGCGTACTGCGCCCCGAAGTCCACCACCAGGACCAGGTCGTGCTCGTGCTGGGTCTCCGGGGCCTCCGTCATGGGCGAATCGTATCGACCGCGCGCCCGTCCTCCGACTCGGCGCCGACCCCACGGACGACGCGCCGCACGCGCCAGGCCTCCACGGCGACGTACAGGGAGCCGCCGACCGCGAGGGCGAGCAGCGCCGGCGTGCGCCACTCGGGCCCGGCCACGCCGGACAAGCGGTCCGGGCTCGCATAACCCCACGCCACCAGCACCCCGAACATCGGCGCCCAGTACCAGAGGCGAAGGAGGGCCGTGCTCGCCGCGGCGATCCCCACGAAGCCGAGCACCGTCGACGCCCCACCCACCGGCCAGCCGAGGGCGACGAGTGCCGCCGGCACCGGAAGCGAGACCAGGATGAGGCATCCCATGCGGAGCGCCGGCAGCCTCATCGGCGAGCGGGGCGCCAGCAGGGCGAGCTCGGGCATCCGGTCCACCAGCGGAAAGCCGAGCGCCATGCCCGCCAGCACGGGCATGAGGTGCAGCACCGCGAGCCGGTTGCGCAGGAAGGGCAGCTCGACGTACGCGTCACTGGTGACCAGTGCGGCGAGCGCCAGGCCCAGCGACACCACCAGGGCGCCGTCGAGCGACCAGGCACGGGCCACCGCCCAGGCACGGGCGACCCAGCTCATCCGTGCTTCCTGACCTCGTCGTAGCGGCACTCCGCCAGCTGGCGGTACGTCGTGCGGACCCACGCGTCCTGCACCTCCGGGTCGCCGTGCAGCCAGTCGTAGTCGCCGTCGCTGGGGTCCGGCTTCAGCAGCCCGGCTCGGAACTGGAGCCACCGGCCGAGCTGCCGGCGCACGTCGAACGCCAGCACCGGCGGCCCCTCCGCGTAGTCGGCCGGACAGGCGGCCGGCCGGACCAGCGTGTCGGTCGCCCGGTCGACGTCGACCGTGCGGCGGACCTCGTCCTCCTGGAGGTTGACGACACCGTCACGAGGATCGGCGGGCGGGCCGTAGGGCGTCGCCACGAACCGTTCCGGCAGGCTCACCCCGATCGCGCGCAGTTCCGCCGCCTGGCGATCCACCTTGTCCGTGAAGTCGTCCAGCGGCAGAGGGAGGTCGGCCAGCAGACACACCTCGGGCTGAGCACCCGCGCAGGTGAGCGGCGGGTCGGCGATCGGGACCACGCGATCGCCCGCATCCCCCGGCGCGAACCACCAGGCGCCGACCCAGGCCGCTCCGACGCCGAGGGCGACCACCCGCCGCACGGGCGTGGCCAGGAACAGCCGGGGATGAGCCAGCACCAGGGCCACGCCGGCGAGCGCCAGACCGGCCAGGCCGATCGCCGTCGGGCGCCAGGCGCGATAGGTCATGCCACCCAGCGAGGCGGTGGCGCCACCGGTGTCGAAGAAGTCCGGCGCACCGCCGACCGTCGTCCACATGTAGAGCAGGAAGACGAGGACCACCGCCGCGGGCGCCGCCCACTCCCGCGCCGTGAGGTGGCCGATGAGCACTCCGAGGGCTGTCTGGCCGGCCAGCACCCCGCACGCCGGCACCACGATCCAGTAGAGGACGGGTGAGGCAGGAGCCCCGCGAACGGCAGCCACCGACGAGGCGGCGACGGAAACGAGCAGCAGGGCCAGCG
This sequence comes from Nocardioides sp. SRI_004, assembly GCF_057586415.1. Taxonomy (NCBI): domain Bacteria; kingdom Bacillati; phylum Actinomycetota; class Actinomycetes; order Propionibacteriales; family Nocardioidaceae; genus Nocardioides; species Nocardioides sp. SRI_004. The sequence continues at coordinate 6,266 of NZ_JBYCZV010000009.1, read as the reverse complement.
ATGCCAGCGCCCAGATCGTCAGGAACGGCCGCAGCCAGCGCTGCCAGTCAAGCCGACTCTGCAGCACGATGTCGCCCATCGCGGACGACCGCAGCCGGGCATAGACCAGGCACGCCGCTCCCGCGGCCGCCGGCCCGATGAAGACGGTGCTGCCCACCCCGTTGTCGAGGGCCTGCTTCCACGACCCCGACCAATGGCCCACGCGCGGCGCGGTGGCGACGGCACCGGCCAGCACCAGCAGACCGAACAGGAGCGCGACCCGCGGTCGGTCACCCACCCAGACCCAGGCGCTCCTCATGAGCGCGCCGCCGCGATCGTGGCGAGGAAGGCGTGCTCCGCGGACCCGTCCGGGCCGCCTCGTTCGGCGACGAAGGCAGCCGTGGGCCCGACGTGCAACAGGCGTCCGGCCTCCAGCACCGCCACCTGGTCCGCCATCATCACCACGTCCTCCATCACGTGGCTGCTGAGCAGCGTGACCGCCGACGTCCCGAGGTCGGCGAGGATCCCCCGCAGACCCGACCGCTGCTCAGGGTCGAGGCCGGTCGTCGGCTCATCCAGCAGGAGGACGTCGGGCTCCGTCACCAGCGCCACCGCCAGTGCCAGGCGGCGCTTCATCCCACCGGAGAGGTGGCGCACCCGGTCCTGCGCCCGGGACGCGAGCCCGACCCGGTCGAGGATGTCCCCGTTCCTCGCCCGGGCCACCGTCGCCGGCACGTCGCGGACCCAGCTCGCGTAGCCGAGCGCCTCGACGACGCGGAGCTCGCCGGGAAGGTCGAGCTGCTGGGGCATGTAGCCGATGCGACCGACCACCGACCGGCGGCGCCGACCGTAGAGGTCGACGCCGCCGACGGTTGCCCGACCCCCGTCGGGCCGCCGGCAGCCGGCCAGCGTGCGGAGCAGGGTCGACTTCCCGGCTCCGTTCACCCCGACCAGGCCGCACACGCCGCGCGCCATCGTGAAGGCGTCGATGTCGACGACCGGCGCTGCGCCGCGCCCGTAGGCGCAGCGCAGCGAGGTGACCGCGACCTCCACCTCAGAGGTTGAAGGTGAAGTACGGCTGGCGGCTGCAGGCATCCGGGCTCCACGACTGGTCCTCGCAGACCTTCGAGTAGACCCGGCCCTTGTCGGCGGCGCGCGTCGAGTAGTCGTCGGCGTCGTACTGGTCCTGCCAGCTGCCGCTCTGCGTCCGCGCACTCTGGTCCGAGCTGCCGACGGCGCACCACGACGGCGCGGTGTTGCCGGTGCACACCACGTAGTAGCGGTAGCCGGTCTCCGTGTAGACGGCGTTGCCGTTGTCGCGGCGGTCGCGGTAGTAGGTGTGGTTCTTGAGGAAGCCGTCCTTCTGGTACGACGTGCCGAAGGCCGACGCACGCAGCGTGCCGTCGTAGGCGTTGAGCGGGTCGCCCGCGGAGTACCAGTTGTACGACGCCGCCATCGCGGCCGGCGCGGTGACGAGGAACAGCAGGCCGGTCAGCGCCGTGAGGAGCAAGGTCGCGACCGAGCGCGAAGAAGTGAGCATGGAACGACTCCCGAGATGAGACCGTCGGCGACGGTCGCCGAGCGGGAGCCACATACTCGTATGGCCACATCGGGAATGTCAACGAGGCCCGTGACCGGTTGTGGATATCCGGGCAGACGTCCGAAAACGCACCAGGACCCGGCCGGGGAGGGAGGGTGGCCGGGTCCTGATTGTCCACGCAGCTGATGGACAGTGCCTGGACCGAGCCCGGGCTTCGGGAGGGAGCGTGATTCCCGGGCTCGGTGGATCAACGAGACCGGGAGGGGCGGGTTACGCCGGTTGGTCACAACTTGGCCAAAAGTTCTGGGGCGGCCCCGGGAGACCCGGAACCGCCCCAGCAGTGCACTTCTGCCCCAGGCGTCGACTCAGCTCACACCGACGATGGGCAGCCGGAGCGCCGCCGGCGCGTCAGCCGGTACGACGGGCGCCTTCGGCGCCACCGGCTGGATCCGCTCGTAGCCCTCGCCGAGCGACGGGCGGGCGTCCTGCTCGCCCTTGTTGGGCCAGTAGGCCATCGCCCGCTCCGCCTGCGCGGTGATCGTGAGCGACGGGTTGACCCCCAGGTTGGCCGAGATCGTCGAGCCGTCGACGATGTGGAGGCCGGGGTGCCCGAAGACCCGCTGGTAGCCGTCGACCACGCCGGTCTCCGGGCTGTCGCCGATCGTGCAGCCGCCGATGAAGTGGGCGGTCAGGGGCCGGTTGAACGGCTCGCCGATCGTCCCGCCGGCGGTGCCGCCGCCCATCACCCGCGCCATGCGGCGGACGGCGTCGTTGGCGGCCGGGATCCACGTCGGGTTCGGCTCGCCGTGGCCCTGCTTCGACGACAGGATCCACTTGCCGGCGACCCGCTTCGGGAAGGTCGTGATCGAGTTGTCGACCGACTGCATGACGAGCGCGATGACGACCCTCTCCGACCAGTGCTTCACGTCGTACAGGTCGCGGACCCGTGAGCGCTCCTTCCACAGCTCCTTGAGCCACACCTTCCAGCGGGCCTCGGGGCCGTCGCCGTCGGTGAGCACGGTCTGCATCAGCGACATCGCGTTGCTGCCCTTGCCGTAGCGCACCGGCTCGATGTGGGTGTGCTCGTCGGGGTGCCACGAGGAGGTGATCGCCACGCCCTCGGTGTAGTCGACGTCGGCGCCCTCGGGCGCGATGGCACCGAGGATCGACTCGGAGTTGGTGCGCGTCAGGTGGCCGATCCGGTCGGAGACGTTGGGCAGGTCGCCCTCGGCCTTGAGCCGGTGGAGCAGCTTCTGGGTGCCGAGCGCGGCGGCCGAGAAGACGACCTGCTCGGCGGTGAACGTCTTGACGGCGGTACGACGGGACAGCTTCGCCTTGGTCCAGCGCGTGTCGACCCGGTAGCCGCCGCCGGCCAGCGGCCGCACCCGGGTCACCGTGGTCAGCGGGTGCACCTCGGCGCCGTTCTGCTCGGCGAGGTAGAGGTAGTTCTTGACCAGGGTGTTCTTGGCGTTGTGCCGGCAGCCGGTCATGCACTCGCCGCAGTCGAGGCAGGCGTTGCGCTTCGGGCCGGCCCCGCCGAAGTACGGGTCGTCGGCCTGCTCGCCGGCCGCCTGGCCGGGACCGCCGAAGAAGACGCCGACCGGGGTCGCGTGGAAGGTGTCACCGACGCCCATCTCGTCGGCGACCTTCTTCATGACCTCGTCCGACGGGGTCATGCGCGGGTACTCGACGACGCCGAGCATCCGCTTGGCCTGGTCGTAGTACGGCGCCAGCTCCGCCTTCCAGTCGGTGATGTGGGCCCAGGACGGGTCCTTGTAGAACGGCTCGAGCGGCTCGTAGAGCGTGTTCGCGTAGACCAGCGAACCGCCACCCACGCCGGCGCCGGCGAGGATCAGGCAGTCCTTGACCATGTCGATGCGCTGGATGCCGTAGCAGCCGGCCGCCGGGGCGTAGAGGTACTTCTTCAGGTCCCAGGAGTTGTCGGCGAAGTCGGCGTCGGTGAACCGCGCGCCGGCCTCGAGGACGCCGACGCGGTAGCCCTTCTCGGTCAGCCGGAGCGCGGTGACTGAGCCGCCGAAGCCCGAGCCGATGACGAGGACGTCGTAGTCGAAGTCGGTCATGTGTTCCCCCTTGCTCAGGCGCGGCCGAGCTTGTCCATGATCCGCAGCGAGGCGGTCATGATCTTCGCGTAGGACTCGTCGGACATGCCGAGAACCGGCCCGAAGCGCAGCAGGCGCTGGACCGCGACCGACTGGGTCTCGGTGTAGCGGTGGATGCCCTCGCTCCCCTGGCGGCGGCCCATGCCGGACTCGCGCATGCCGCCCATCGGGGCGCTGATGCTGGCGAAGGTGGCGCCGAACGCCTCGTTGACGTTGACCGTGCCGCACTTGATCTGGCGGGCCACGGCGCGCCCGCGCGCGGTGTCGCGGGTGTAGACCGAGCCGTTGAGGCCGTACTCGCCGTCGTTGGCGCGCGCGATCGCGTCGGCCTCGTCGTGGAAGCGGTAGATCGAGACGACCGGGCCGAAGGTCTCGTGGCCGAAGCAGGTCATCTCCGGCGTGACGCCCTCGAGGATCGTCGGCTCGTAGTAGTACGGCGCCAGGTCGGGCCGCGCCTTGCCGCCGGCCAGCACGCGGGCGCCCTTGGCGACGGCGTCCTCGACGTGGGCGGAGACGGTCTCGAGCTGGTCGGCGGAGATGAGGGTGCCCATGTCGGAGTCCCAGTCCATCGTGGCGCCGAGGCTCATCGCCTTGGTCCGGGCCACGAAGCGCTCCACGAACCGGTCGTAGACGGCGTCGGCGACGAACATGCGCTCGGTCGACACGCACAGCTGGCCGGCGTTGGAGAAGGACGCCCGGACGGCACCCTCGGCGGCACGCTCGATGTCGGCGTCGCGGAGCACCAGGATCGGGTTCTTGCCGCCGAGCTCGAGCGAGCAGCCGATGAGGCGCTCGGCCGCCTGCTTGGCGATGATCTTGCCGGTCGCGGTGGAGCCGGTGAAGCAGATGTAGTCGGCGCGCTCGATGATCGGCGTGCCCAGCACGCGGCCGGGGCCGGCGACGACCTGCCACAGGTCACGCGGGAAGCCGGCCTCCTCCAGCAGCTGCGCGCCGAGCAGCGCGGAGAGCATGGTCTGCGCGTCGGGCTTGGTGACGACGGCATTGCCGGCGAGCAGGGCCGGGAGACCGTCGCACAGCGCCATCGTGAAGGGGTAGTTCCACGGCGAGATGATGCCGACGACGCCCTTGGGCACGCGGTTGAGCTCCACCTTGGTCAGCACGGGTACGACGCCCGGCCGGCTCTCGGAGTCGAGGTGCTCGTGCGCGGTGCGGGCGTAGTAGCGCGCGGTGAGCGCGATGTGCAGCGGCTCGTCGAAGGCGTGCTTGCGGGACTTGCCGGACTCGAGCTGGATCAGGTCCATGATCTCGGCCTGGCGGTCGAGCACGATGTCGTGGAGACGGTGCAGGATCCGGGCCCGCTCGTCGATCGACACCCGCGCCCACGCCGCCTGGGCGACCCGCGCGCGACGGAAGGCCTCGGCGACGTCGGCCTCGCTCGACTGCGGGATGTTGGCGACCGGGGCGCCGTTGATCGGCGAGTGCACCTGGGTCGTCGTGCCGGTGGTCGCCAGCACGCGATCCGTCAGCCGGGCGACGTACTCCGGCTCGAGGGCGTACGACGCCCGGGGGTCGTGCTCGGGGTCGTGCGGGCCGTCAACGACCGGGCCGTCGGAGGCGCCGGAGCCGGAAATCGCTTCGCTCATGGAAGGAGCGTAGGTGACCGCCGTCACCGAATCTACTGATCGGTAGCAGATGTGCTGCTTTACACATGCCTTTCTCGTGTCAAGGACCGATTTCGGGGTGTCAGACCGCCTCGTACCGGACTGAATGGTTGCGAATCGGCCGAATTCACAGCCACTGGGTCCGGTACGACGAGAAGCCCGCGCTGCAACCGCACTGCAAGGCCGTCGGCGCAGGCTCCGTCCCGAGGCGGCGAGAGGCGCCGCACGGACCACCGGAGGCTCCCATGAGCGTCGACCAGCACACCCACGACCAGAACACCCACGGCCAGCACCAGAGGACCGAGCAGAAGAGCTTCAGCGCCCCCGACGAGACCCGCTCCTTCGAGCGCGGCGTCGCCGAGATCCTCACCGTCGGCGGCACCCCGATCGGCCGGCTCACCCTGCAGCCGGGCTGGCGGTGGTCGGAGCACGTCAAGGCGATCGCCGGCACCGAGCTGTGCGAGGCCCCGCACTTCCAGTACCACGTCAGTGGCGAGCTGGGGATCCTGATGGCCGACGGCACCGAGCTGGTCGCGCGGCCCGGCGACGTCACCTCGCTCCCCGAGGGACACGACGCCTGGGTGATCGGGGACGAGCCGGTCGTGGTCGTCGACTGGTGGGGTGCCTCGAACTACGCGAAGCCCTGATCCCCGACCCTCGCGGCGGCGTACCATCACGCTCGTGAGCGCACTCGCCGTGCGTGTGCTCGGGGAACTCACGGTCGACGGCTTCGACACCGCAGTGCTGGACAGGAAGGCCCGCGGCCTCCTCCTGCTCCTCGCGCTGGCCGGCGGCCGTCCGGTGCCCCTCGACGCGGCGGTCGACGCGCTGTGGGGTGACACGCCGCCGGCCCGGCCGGCGGACCAGGTCGCCGTGCTCGCGAGCCGGGTACGCCGCCTGCTCGGCCGCGACCGCGTCGAGCGCACGGACGGCGGCTACCGGCTGCGCGCCGACTGGACCGACCTCACCGAGCTGGACGCGGTCGTCCGCGAGGCGGAGCGGCGG